>NZ_CVTK01000057.1:363034-384551 GCF_900004785.1 Pseudomonas sp. 28 E 9
GGGCGGCTAACCCGGCGTCCTGCCGGGTTACCCACGGATTCAAGCCTGCGTTCGGCCAGCGTGGTTTAACGGGGCGCCTGAGATCAAGATCAAAGCCAGATCAAGATCACGAGCGACTCGCTTCGCATCGTGGTTACGGATACCTATGCCCCGATAGCAGAGTGTCAGTCGGTCAATTCTTGGCTGATACACCGCTATCGGGGGCAAGCCCCCTCCCACAGGGGATCTGCGGTGTTTGAAACAGGTATGAAAAAGGCGACCCGAAGGTCGCCTCGTTCAACTGCGCCTTGATCAGAACTCGTGATCGGCGCTTTCCGGGTTCAGGTCGCTGATGCCCAGCTTGCCTGCGGCGGCTTCGATCGAACCGGTCTGCTTGACCAGCGCAGCGATGGCGTCACGCACGATCTGGTTGCCTGCATCGTTACCGGCTGCGATCAACTGGTCGTAGTGCTCGCCTTTGTCGGCGTGGTCGACCATCACCTGGATCTTCGCTTCGGTCGCCGCCAGGTCAGCCTTGAGGGCGGCATCGGCTGCCGGGTCGGCTTTGGCGACCAGGGACGACAGGCTCGGGCCGGTCAGCTTGTTGCCGTCGACGCGGGTGTACTCGCCCAGATAGACGTTGCGGATGCCTTTGGCGTCATAGAAGTGCGAGTAGTGGGTGTTGTCGCTGAAGCAGTCCTGCTCGTCTTCCGGCGAGTTGGCCTCCAGGGATACCTTCATGCGTTCGCCGGCCAACTCGCCAAGCGACAGGCTGCCCATGCCGAACAACATCTTGCGCAGGCCGTCGGTAGCCGGTTCCGACTCCAGGGTGGCGCGGTAGTTGTCTTCGACGTTGGGCTTCCAGTTGCCGACCATTTCCTGCAGGTCGCTGACCAGCAGTTGGGTCACGGCGCGCAGGTAGGTACGACGACGCTCGTTATGGCCGCCGGTTGCACCGTCACCGGTCATGTAGTCCGAGGCCGGACGGTTGCCTGCGCCTGGGCCGGTGCCGTTGAGGTCCTGGCCCCAGAGCAGGAATTCGATGGCGTGATAGCCGGTGGCGACGTTCGCTTCGGAGCCGCCCAGCTCATTGAGGCTGGCGAGTTTTTCCGGGGTGATCTCCTTGACGTCGACCTTGTCTTCGCCGACCTGGATTTCGTTGTTGGCGATGATATTGGCACTGGCGCCCGGGTTACCCAGTGCGTGTTCGTAGGACTTGTCGACGTAGTCGATCAGCCCCTCGTCCAGGGGCCAGGCGTTCACCTGGCCTTCCCAGTCGTCGATGATGGTGTTGCCGAAGCGGAACACTTCACTCTGCAGGTAAGGCACGCGCGCGGCGATCCAGGCGGTACGGGCTGCCTTGAGCGTGTCATCGTTAGGGTTGGCCAGGAAGGTGTCGATGGCGGTCTGCAGGGTTTTCGCGGTGGACTCGGCGTCGCTGTACACCGCAAACACCATGTCGGCGTAATGCGCGACCACGGCCTTGGCGGCCGCTTCGTCGACCTGGCCTGCAGGCGTGGCAGCCGCTGGAGCGGTAGTGCTGGCAGCGGCAGGCGCCTGAGGCGCGGCGGCCTTGTCTTTACCTTCGCCGCAACCGGCGAGAGAAATAGCAATGGCCAGCAGACTGGCGGTGGCCAGGGGCATACGAATCATGGCGAACATCCTGCTTCGGTTGTTGATAGGGCGCGCGCGGGCGCAAAAGCTGCGACATAATGCGAAAGATTTGCATTTTGTGTAAAGGCTTATACGCGGGAAATATTTGGTATCGTTCTGCCCGCTCAAAGAATCGCCGCGTTACCGCGTTCCGATTGCTTCAGGAAAGCCGCCAACTCCCGGGCCTGCAGCGGTTTGCTGTAGTGGTAGCCCTGGCCTTCATGGCAACCCTCGGAGATGATGTAGGCCTCTTGCTCGGCGGTCTCCACGCCCTCGGCAATCACCTGCATGCCCAGGCTTTTGCCCAGTTGGATGATCGCTCGCACGATGGTCGCGTCGTCGTCATCGTCCAGCAGGTCCTGGACGAAGCTCTTGTCGATCTTGATCTTGTCCAGCGGCAGGCTTTTGAGGTAGCTCAGGGATGAGTAACCGGTGCCGAAGTCATCGATGGCGATCAGCGCCCCCGAACGGCGCAGGCTCAACAGGTGCTGGGCGGCGGTGCTGATGTCTTCCATCAGGCCGGTTTCGGTGACTTCCAGCTCCAGGCTGCGCGGCGGCAGGCGGTAAATCTGCATCAGGTTGTTGACCACGCGCGGCAACTCGGTGTGGTGCAGTTGCACGGTGGACAGGTTGACCGCCATGCGCAGTTCGGTGAAGCCCAGGTCATGCCATTCGCGCAGTTGGCGGCACGCCTGATCCAGCACCCATTCACCGATGGGAATGATGGTGCCGTTCTGTTCCGCCAACGGGATGAACAGGTCCGGTGGAACCAGCCCGTGTTCCGGGTGCTGCCAGCGAATCAGCGCTTCGACACCGACCACGCGGTGATCGCGGTAACTGATCTGCGGTTGATACACCAGGTGAAACTGGTCACGGCTCAGGGCATCGCGCAGGTCTTTCTCCAGCTCGCGGCGCCGACGCATTTCGCTGTCGACGCTGGCGATGTAGAACTGGTAGCGATTGCGCGAGCGGCTTTTGGCCAGGGTCATGGTCTGTTCGGCTTTCTGCAGCAGTTTCTCCGTGCTGTCGCCATCTTCCGGGAACAGTGTGATGCCGATGGTGGCGCGCAGGCGAATCTGGTCCTGATCCAGGGCAAACTCCGCTTCCAGGTCATCCAGGATACTTTGCGCCAGTTCCGCCGCTTCGTAGGGCTGGTCGATATCGGCTTGCACCAGGGCGAACTGGTCGCCCCCCAGGCGGGCGAGCGCGCCCAGGCGCCCACTGTGGGCGCGCAGACGATCGGCCAGGGCCAGCAGCAGTTTGTCGCCATTCTGATAGGTGAACTGCTCGTTGACGCTCTTGAAGTCATCCAGCCCCACGCACAACACCGCTACGCGACGCTGGCGCCGACCGGCATCGGTCAGGATCCGGTCCAATTGCTCCTGCAGCTTCTGGCGGTTCGGCAGGCCGGTGAGAAAATCATACTGGGCCATGCGCAACAGGCTGGACTCGGCCTCGTGGCGCAGATGGGTATTGCGTTCGATGGATTCGAGCAACTGGTTGGCGGTGTTTATCCACAGCCCCAACTCGTCGCGCTCATGACCCTTGATCTGCGGGATTTTGTGCTCGCTGGGCCGGTCCGGGTTGATCGACGTCAAGTGCCCGATAATCCGCGACAGCGGTTTGGTCAGCAGCCAGTGATACACCAGGTACAGCACCAGCCCCATGGCCAGGGCGCGCAGCACTCCGGAAATAAAGATGATCACCGAACTGACCAGGAAGCCTTCGCCGTAGGTGGCGGTGTCGAGGGTAATGCTCAGGTCGCCGTAATACTCGCTGTAGGGGCCCTTGCCTACCAGCGGGGTGGTAAAGGTGCGTTCCTGCCCAAGAATCAGGTCGGTCAACCAGCGGCTGGAAGAAGGCTGCAAGGTGCGGCTTTTTTCCGCGAGCATGGTCTCGTTGGGGTGGCCGATGGATGCGATGCGTACGGCGTCATCCTGAAACAGGCCTTCGATCACCTGCATGCCCATTTCGCGGTCCAGGCTGTAGACGGCCTGGGTCGAGGGGTCGCGAAACATGTCGAGGATACGTTGGGCATCGCCGGCTACGGCCTGGCGCGTCTTGTAGGCATCGAAAACGATCTGCGCCACGCTCAGCGCCACGCCCACGATCAGTGCCGAGAGCAAGACAACCCGTAGCAACTTCACCGACAAGCTGTTTTTGAGTTCCAGCTTCAAAGGGGCATTCCTTGTCTCATGCGGGTGGCCTTCAATATGCCATGAGTATTGGCAATCTGGGGAGGGCAGTCAAAGGAACATTGGAGCAGCAGGCACCTTCAAGGCTGGAGGGGAGAAAAAAGCAAAAAAACGGCGGATGTGCTCCGCCGTCTGATTGTTCGACCAACGTGCCGCGTGCCAATGGTTGGCATCGCGGGCGCAGTTATCAACTCACTGAAAAGTCAATCTTTGACGGCGCCGGTGGCATGTTGTCCTCGCCGGGGCGCTCTGGTGCTTTCGCGGCACCTTCGTCGCCACCACCACCTGCACCACCGGCAAGACCTTTCATGAGGCCGCTGATGAGTTGCATCGCCATCTGCCCGCCTGCTTTTCCGATTTCTTCCATCTTTTTTCTCCAGAAGAGCGCGAGAGGGTTATTCCTCTCACTCACTGCGTGGCAATTTCTCTTCTGCGAGTTCCACCACGACCAGTAGCTTGCTGCTTGTTAGCGCCCATGAAAAAGCCCGGCAATGGCCGGGCTTTTTCTACTGCAAGCGTTGCTTAGGCAGTGAAGGTCTTGCCTTCGAACTGCTCAGCCACGAACTTCCAGTTGACCAGGTTCCAGAACGCTTCCACATACTTTGGACGCACGTTGCGGTAGTCGATGTAGTAGGCGTGTTCCCAGACATCGCAGGTCAACAGCGGGGTGTCGCCGTTGGTCAGCGGGTTGCCGGCGCCGATGGTGCTGGCCAGGGCCAGGGAACCGTCAGCCTTTTTCACCAGCCAGCCCCAGCCGGAACCGAAGGTGCCGACCGACGTCTTGGTGAATTCTTCCTTGAACTTGTCGAACGAACCGAACGCAGCGTTGATGGCTTCAGCCAGAGCGCCGGTAGGTTGGCCGCCGGCGTTTGGCGCCAGGCAGTTCCAGTAGAAGGTGTGGTTCCAGACCTGAGCGGCGTTGTTGAAGATACCGCCCGAAGAAGACTTGACGATTTCTTCCAGGGTCTTGCCTTCGAACTCGGTGCCTGGCACCAGGTTGTTCAGGTTCACGACATAGGTGTTGTGGTGCTTGTCGTGGTGATACTCCAGGGTTTCCTTGGAGATGTGCGGCTGCAGGGCATCGTGTGCGTAGGGCAGCGGCGGCAATTCGAAAGCCATGATGATTCTCCTAATCAGGTCAGTTGCGGTGAGCGCAAGGCCGATCACGGGCGGCCAAACAAGCGCCGGCGAGTCTGTACTCTTTGCGGCGCAAGTCCGGGATCATAGCACCGGGGGTGCGGCAAAACCACGCAACAACTGTTTGGGATAGAGGTTCCAGAGCCTTTTGGAATAAGTTCATGGCGCGCTGATCAGTTGGTAGGCCACGGTGAACATCATCACGGCCACCAGCAGGTCGAGCAGGCGCCAGGTAGCCGGGCGCGCCAGCCACGGCGCCAACCACGCTGCGCCAAGGGCGAGGGTGGTAAACCACAGGAACGACGCACTGGCCGCGCCGGCCACGTAGGCCCCCGGCTCCGTTTGTTGCGCGCCCAATGAGCCGATCAGCAGCACGGTATCCAGATAAACATGGGGATTGAGCAGGGTCACCGCCAGCGCGCTCAACAGCACGGCGCGCAATGAGCGGGTCTTGAGGCTGGCGTCCTGATCCAGACGTTGTGTCGAACAGGCCCTGCGCAGCGCGCACGCGCCGTACCAAAGCAGAAACGCCGCGCCGCCCCAGCGCGCCACCCCAAGCAGTATCGGGCTCTGCGCCAGCACGGTGGCCAAGCCGAATACCCCGGCCGCAACCAGCAGCGCATCGCAGATCACACACAGGGCGGCGACCGGCAAGTGATGTTCGCGGCGCAGGCTTTGCGCCAGGACGAACGCATTCTGCGTGCCGATTGCCATGATCAGTCCCAGGGCCACCAGCAACCCGTTCATATAGCTTTGCCACATAGCGCCAATCCTCAAGTCATGCTCAAACGATGCTGGCTAGGGTGGCGGTCGAGCCTGTATAAGAAAAACCAATATTGCTGATCGCTCATTAGGAAAACTGATGTTCGACTATAAATTGCTTTCCGCTTTGGCGGCCGTGGTGGAGCAGGCCGGCTTCGAGCGCGGCGCACAGGTGCTGGGGCTGTCGCAGTCGGCCGTGTCCCAGCGCATCAAGTTGCTGGAGGCGCGCGTCGGCCAGCCGGTACTGGTGCGCGCGACGCCGCCGACGCCCACCGATATCGGCCGACGCCTGCTCAACCATGTGCAGCAGGTGCGCCTGCTGGAGCGCGACCTGCAAAGCCAGGTGCCGGCGTTGGACGAAGAGGGCATGCCCGAGCGCCTGCGCATCGCGCTGAATGCCGACAGCCTCGCCACCTGGTGGGCGCTGGCGGTCAGCAATTTCTGCAGCGAACAGCACCTGCTGCTGGACCTGGTGGTGGAAGACCAGACCGTGGGCCTCAAACGCATGCGTGCCGGTGAAGTGGCGGCCTGTATCTGCGCCAGCGAGCGCCCGGTTGCCGGCGCCCGCAGCCTGGCCCTTGGCGCTATGCGTTACCGCGCATTGGCCAGCCCCGCGTTTATAACTCGGCACTTCCCGGCCGGGGTACAGGCCGACCAACTGGCCGGTACGCCGGCGCTGGTGTTCGGCCCGGATGATTTCCTGCAACACCGTTACCTGGCTTCGCTGGGGGTGAACGGCGGTTTCGAGCACCATTTATGCCCGTCATCCGAAGGCTTTATCCGCCTGATGGAAGCCGGCCTAGGCTGGGGCCTGGTGCCCGAATTGCAGGTGCGCGATGCGCTGGAAAAAGGCCTGCTGGTCGAATTACTGCCAGATAAGCCCATCGATGTGCCGCTGTACTGGCATCATTGGCGCAGTGGCGGGCGCCTGTTGGGCCTGTTGACCGAGCATCTGGCCCGGGTCTGTGGGCAATGGTTGGTGCCGTTGAAGTGATGGCGTGCGTCAAGGCAACAGCGATGAAAAACGAAAGAACATGGGGTAGTGCATGAAAATTCTGGTCACCGGCGCAAGCGGCTTCATCGGCGGGCGCTTTGCGCGTTTCGCTCTGGAGCAGGGCCTGGACGTGCGGGTCAACGGGCGACGGGCCGAGGGTGTCGAGCACCTGGTACGACGCGGTGCCGAGTTTATCCAGGGTGATCTGAACGATGCCGACCTGGTGCGCAGCCTATGCCGTGACGTCGAGGCCGTGGTGCACTGTGCCGGTGCGGTCGGGCTGTGGGGCAAGTATCAGGATTTCCATCAAGGCAATGTGCTGGTCACCGAGAACGTCGTCGAAGCGTGCCTCAAGCAGCGGGTCGGGCGGTTGGTGCACCTGTCCTCGCCCTCCATCTACTTCGATGGGCGCGACCACCTGGGGCTGACCGAAGAGCAAGTCCCCAAGCGCTTCAGGCATCCCTATGCCGCGACCAAATACCTGGCGGAGCAGAAGGTGTTCGGCGCCCAGGAATTCGGCCTCGAGGTGCTGGCCCTGCGCCCGCGTTTCGTCACCGGTGCCGGTGACATGAGCATCTTCCCGCGCCTGTTGAAGATGCAGCGCAAGAACCGCCTGGCCATCGTCGGTGACGGCCTGAACAAGGTCGACTTCACCAGCGTGCACAACCTCAACGAGGCGCTGCTCAGCAGCTTGCTGGCTCCCGGTTCCGCACTGGGCAGGGCCTACAACATCAGCAACGGCACACCGGTACCGGTGTGGGACGTGGTCAACTATGTGATGCGACAAATGGACATGCCTCAGGTCACGCGCTACCGCTCCTATGGCTTGTCCTACAGTGTGGCGGCCTTGAACGAGGCGTTCTGTGCGCTGTGGCCGGGGCGACCGGAACCGTCGTTGACGCGCCTGGGCATGCAGGTCATGAACAAGGATTTCACCCTCGACATCAGCCGGGCGCGGCATTATCTCGATTACGAGCCCAAGGTCAGTCTGTGGAGCGCCCTCGACGAGTTCTGCCTGTGGTGGAAAGCCCAGGCTCCGGGCCACTCATAAGCCACAACCTGCAACATATCGGGAACCGAGTGGCGCAGCGCTTGTTGACCCATGCACCGGGAGCACGGTTTATACTCCCGCCGCTCGGCCCCTCGGTCGGCCATCTTATTGATTCAGGATAGATTCATGCGTAACGATGCTAAAGACGATTTCGACAACGTTCCCAGCCTGCGGGCCGATACCGGGGACGACGATGATTTCGTGCCGACAGCCGCCACCTCGGTGCGCTCGCGCACGACGCCTGTGGTCAAGGTGAAAAGGGCCAGCACCGGTCCGTTGTGGGCGTTGGTCGGCGCGTTGCTGATCGCCTTTGCGGGCCTTGCCTGGTGGAGCTTCCAGCAGATTTCCCTGATGGGCCAGCAACTGGTCGCCACCCAGGAAAGCTTTGCGCGTATCAGCGAAGAAGCGGCGGGGCGCCTGCAGGATATTTCCGGCAAGGTCGTGGCCAGCGAGGCCAATGTGAACAACGGCAGCGAAGCCCTGAAAGTGCAGATCAAACAGCTGGAAACCCAGTTGCTTGAGCAGGGCAGGCAACAAGTGGGTGTGGCCGGCCAGGCCACCGAACTGGATCAGCGCCTGGCGCAGATGAGCGCCAGCACCGCCGAACTGACGAGCGCCAATGCCAAGTTGCAGGGCCAGGTTCAGGCGCTGACCGATGCCGTTGCCACGCTCAAGGCGGCCCAGGGCGAGATCAAGGATCTGGCCAATGAGGTAGCGACCTTGAAGAAACAAGGCAATCCGGCTGCCGCCATCGCCCGACTCGAGCAGGACGTGCTGGTGCTCAAGAGTGCACAGGAAAACCAGCCCGCCAACACCGATGCGCCGACCAATAAAGAGTTCGACGTATTCCGCATCCAGACCACGCGCAATATCACCACCTTGCAGAGCCAGGTGCAGAATTTGAACCAGCGCCTCAACGCGCCGGCGACGGCCACGCCACTGGGTCAATGACCCGTTCTGTGGACTGTGAATGCAATCAAACTGTGGGAGGGGGCTTGCCCCCGAATGCGGTGTGTCAGTCACCAAAATATTGACTGACTCACCGCTATCGGGGGCAAGCCCCCTCCCACATTTGAACCCGTATTAGTCAGGTAAATCGCTGTCGCTCGCAGCTTTGTCACCGCCCAGTGACATTTCTTGTCCCCTTCGTTACTTGCCACTCCCGCGCCCTTGTTTAGACTCCGGTCACCCCACAAAAAACAATAAGGGCCCCCCATGACCATGCAACCACTGCCTCCCGGCAGTTGGCTGAACGCGCCTGCCCATCACGCCTGGCTCGCGGCCGAAGGCCAGCGCCTGTTGACCTTTGCCAAGGCATCGCGCCTGCCGGACGGTTTCGGCAATCTGGATGACACTGGCCAACTGCCGGCCGGCGCCCGCGCCGAAACCATGAACACCGCCCGCATGACCCACAGCTTCGCCATGGCCCACGCCATGGGGCTGCCGGGTTATGCCGATTTAGTAGCGCACGGCGTGGCGGCCCTGAGCGGCCCGTTGCACGATAGCGAACACGGTGGCTGGTTTGCCGCGGCCGATGCCCTGGATGGCAATACCGGCAAGGCCGCTTACCTGCATGCCTTCGTGGCCCTGGCCGCCAGCTCTGCCGTGGTGGCCGGTGCACCCGGCGCGCAGACCCTGTTGAACGATGCGGTGCATATCATCGACCAGTTCTTTTGGAGCGAGGAGGAGGGCGCCATGCTCGAATCCTTTGCCCGGGACTGGAGCGGCGTCGAAGCCTATCGCGGTGCCAACAGCAACATGCACGCTACCGAAGCCTTTCTGGCCCTGGCCGATGTCACGGGCGACACGCGCTGGCTGGACCGCGCGTTGCGGATTGTCGAACGTGTCATCCATGCCCACGCCGCCGGTAACCGCTTCATGGTGATCGAGCACTTCGATACCCAGTGGAACCCGCTGCTCGGTTACAACGAAGACAACCCCGCCGACGGTTTCCGCCCCTATGGCATCACCCCCGGTCACGGCTTCGAATGGGCGCGGCTGGTGTTGCACCTGGAAGCGGCGCGGCTGGCCGCCGGGTTGGTCACGCCGCAGTGGTTGCTGACCGATGCGCAAGGGCTGTTTGCCAGTGCCTGCGAGTATGCCTGGGCGGTGGATGGCGCGCCGGGCATTGTCTACACCCTGGACTGGAACCAGCGCCCGGTCGTTCGCGAACGCCTGCACTGGACCCATGCCGAAGCCAGCGCGGCTGCCCAGGCGCTGCTCAAGCGCACCGGCCAATTGCATTACGAGACCTGGTACCGGCGGTTCTGGGAGTTTTGCGAAACCCACTTCATCGACCGGCTCCAGGGCAGCTGGCACCACGAACTCAACCCGCACAACCAACCCAGCAGCAAAATCTGGGGCGGCAAGCCGGACCTGTACCATGCCTGGCAAGCGGTCGTGCTGCCTGCATTACCCTTGGCACCCAGCCTTGCCAGTGCATTGGGCAGCGGATGCTATGTCACCAGCTGGTGACATTTGTGCGTCCCTTTGTTACCTGCGCCGGGAAAATCCCTGTTTAAACTCCGTGCAGCGCAAGCTCTAGACTTGCATGCATAACAACAAGAAAAGGTACTCAGATGAATGCGATTAATCGCCTCGCCGTTGCTATTTCCATGGCCTCGTTGTTTCCCCTCAGTGCATTTGCCGCCGACTCCAAAGGCACGATTGAAGTAGTGCATTGGTGGACGTCGGGCGGTGAAAAGGCGGCAGTGGATGTCCTGAAGGCCCAAGTTGAGAAAGACGGCTTCACCTGGAAAGACGGTGCAGTCGCAGGTGGCGGTGGCGCCACGGCCATGACCGTGCTGAAAAGCCGCGCGGTAGCCGGCAACCCGCCAGGCGTTGCCCAGATCAAGGGCCCCGACATCCAGGAATGGGCGTCCACCGGCCTGCTCGACACCGACGCGCTCAAAGACGTCGCCAAAGAAGAAAAGTGGGACTCCCTGCTCGACAAGAAAGTCTCCGACACCGTCAAGTACGAAGGTGACTATGTGGCCGTTCCGGTCAACATCCACCGCGTGAACTGGCTGTGGATCAACCCGGAAGTCTTCAAGAAAGCCGGTATCACCAAGAACCCGACCACCCTCGAAGAATTCTATGCCGCCGGCGACAAGCTGAAAGCGGCGGGTTTCATCGCGCTTGCTCACGGCGGCCAGCCTTGGCAGGACAGCACCGTGTTCGAAGCGGTGGTCCTCTCGGTCATGGGTGCCGATGGCTACAAGAAAGCCCTGGTCGACCTGGATAACGCTGCGCTGACCGGCCCGGAAATGGTCAAGTCGCTGACCGAACTGAAAAAGGTCGCGACCTATATGGACGTCGACGGCAAAGGTCAGGACTGGAACCTGGAAGCCGGGAAAGTCATCAACGGCAAGGCCGGCATGCAGATCATGGGTGACTGGGCCAAGTCCGAATGGACCGCCGCCAAGAAAGTCGCCGGCAAGGACTACGAGTGCGTAGCCTTCCCGGGCACCGACAAGGCCTTCACCTACAACATCGACTCCCTGGCCGTGTTCAAGCAGAAAGACAAAGGCACCGCTGCCGGTCAGCAGGACATTGCCAAAGTCGCGCTGGGTGAAAACTTCCAGAAAATCTTCAGCATCAACAAGGGCTCGATCCCGGTGCGCACTGACATGCTCACTCAAATGGACAAACTGGGCTTCGACTCCTGCGCCCAGGCCGCCGCCAAGGACTTCCTGGCCGACGCCAAGACCGGCGGACTGCAGCCAAGCATGGCGCACAGCATGGCCACCAACCTGGCGGTGCAAGGCGCGTTCTTTGACGTGGTGACCAACTACATCAACGACCCGAAAGCCGACCCGGCCGACACGGCCAAGAAATTGGGCGCTGCGATCAAGTCGGCCAAGTAACGCTGCTATCTGTAGGAGCGAGCTCGCTCGCGAAAAACTCAAGGTCACCGCGTTCATCCTCTATGCACGCGCTATCGTTGAAGTCCTTCGCGAACACGCTCGCTCCTGCAGGGTTCGGTTCACCTGTCAGTCCTTTTTCCCTGTACTGGATTTTCCCATGAGTTCTGTTGCTGTGTTCAGCAAGGCCTCGCCGTTCGATGCATTGCAGCGCTGGCTCCCCAAACTGGTGCTGGCGCCGAGCATGTTCATCGTGCTGGTGGGCTTCTACGGCTACATCCTGTGGACGTTCGTGTTGTCGTTCACCACCTCCACGTTTCTGCCCAACTACAAGTGGGCGGGCCTGGCGCAATACGAGCGCTTGTTCGACAACGACCGTTGGTGGGTGGCGAGCAAGAACCTGGCCGTGTTCGGCGGGATGTTCATCGGCATCACCCTGGTGATCGGTGTGACGCTGGCGATTTTCCTCGACCAGAAAATCCGCCGCGAAGGTTTCATTCGCACGATCTACCTGTACCCGATGGCGCTCTCGATGATCGTCACTGGTACTGCGTGGAAATGGCTGCTCAACCCGGGCATGGGCCTGGACAAATTATTGCGCGACTGGGGCTGGGAAGGCTTCCGTCTCGACTGGCTGATCGACCCCGACCGCGTGGTCTACTGCCTGGTGATCGCCGCTGTGTGGCAAGCCTCGGGCTTTATCATGGCGATGTTCCTGGCCGGCCTGCGTGGCGTTGATCAGTCAATCATCCGCGCCGCGCAGATCGACGGCGCGAGCCTGCCGCGCATCTACTGGAGCGTCGTGCTGCCAAGCCTGCGTCCGGTGTTCTTCAGTGCGGTGATGATCCTGGCGCACATTGCGATCAAGAGCTTCGACCTGGTGGCGGCGATGACGGCCGGCGGCCCGGGCTATTCGTCCGACCTGCCTGCCATGTTCATGTACTCGTTTACCTTCAGCCGTGGCCAGATGGGCATGGGCTCGGCCAGTGCAATCCTGATGCTCGGTGCGATCCTCGCGATCATTGTGCCGTACCTGTATTCCGAGCTGAGGACCAAGCGTAATGACTAGTCTCGCCGCTAAACCTGCCATCAGCCTGAGTCGTATCGCGATCTACGCGGTGTTGATCCTCGCGGTGCTGCTGTACCTGGTGCCGCTGGTGGTGATGCTGCTCACCAGCTTCAAGACCCCGGAAGACATCAGCACCGGCAACCTGCTGAGCTGGCCAACCGTGGTCAGCGGCATCGGCTGGGTCAAGGCCTGGGGCACCGTGGATGGCTACTTCTGGAACTCGATCAAGATCACCGTGCCGGCTGTGCTGATCTCCACGGCCATCGGCGCGTTGAACGGCTACGTACTGTCGTTCTGGCGTTTCCGGGGTTCGCAGTTGTTCTTCGGCCTGTTGCTGTTCGGCTGCTTCCTGCCGTTCCAGACGGTGCTGCTGCCGGCCTCGTTCACCCTCGGCAAGATGGGCATGGCCAATACCACCACGGGCCTGGTGTTTGTGCATGTGGTCTACGGCCTGGCGTTTACCACGCTGTTCTTTCGTAACTACTACGTGAGCATTCCGGATGCGCTGATCAAGGCGGCCCGCCTGGACGGTGCCGGTTTCTTCACCATCTTCCGTCAGATCATTCTGCCGATGTCGACGCCGATCATCATGGTCTGCCTGATCTGGCAGTTCACCCAGATCTGGAACGACTTCCTGTTCGGCGTGGTGTTTTCCAGCGGCGACTCCCAGCCCATCACGGTGGCGCTGAACAACCTGGTCAACACCAGCACCGGGGCCAAGGAATATAACGTGGATATGGCGGCGGCGATGATCGCCGGGCTGCCGACCCTGCTGGTCTATGTGATCGCAGGCAAGTATTTCGTGCGCGGCCTCACGGCCGGCGCGGTCAAGGGGTAATCATGGCTACGCTTGAACTTCGCAATGTAAACAAGACCTATGGTGCCGGCCTGCCCGACACCTTGAAGAACATCGAACTGTCGATCAAGGAAGGCGAATTCCTGATCCTGGTCGGCCCTTCGGGTTGCGGCAAGTCCACCTTGATGAACTGCATCGCGGGCCTTGAGACCATCTCCGGCGGCGCGATCATGATCGGTGATCAGGATGTGAGCGGCATGAGCCCCAAGGACCGTGACATCGCCATGGTGTTCCAGTCCTACGCGCTGTACCCGACCATGAGCGTGCGCGAGAACATCGAGTTCGGCCTGAAGATTCGCAAGATGCCCCAGGCCGACATCGATACCGAAGTGGCACGCGTGGCCAAGCTGCTGCAGATCGAGCACCTGCTCAACCGCAAGCCGGGCCAGCTCTCCGGCGGTCAGCAACAGCGCGTGGCCATGGGCCGGGCGTTGGCGCGCCGGCCGAAGATCTACCTGTTCGACGAGCCGCTGTCGAACCTCGACGCCAAGCTGCGCGTCGAGATGCGTACCGAAATGAAGCTGATGCACCAGCGCCTGAAAACCACCACCGTCTACGTGACCCACGACCAGATCGAAGCGATGACCCTGGGCGACAAAGTGGCGGTGATGAAGGACGGAATCATCCAGCAATTCGGTACGCCGAAGGAAATTTACAACGACCCTGCTAACCTGTTTGTGGCAAGCTTTATCGGTTCACCACCGATGAACTTCGTTCCCATGCGCCTAAAACGCCAGGACGGTGGTCTGGTGGCGGTGCTCGACAGCGGCCAGGCCCGTTGCGAGCTGGCGCTGAACATGAATGACGCAGGTCTGGAAGATCGCGATGTGATCCTGGGCCTGCGCCCGGAGCAGATCGTTCTCGCTGCGGGCGAGGGCAATGGCGCGTCAAGCATTCGCGCCGAAGTCCAGGTGACCGAGCCGACCGGCCCGGACACCCTGGTGTTCGTGCAGCTCAACGACACCAAAGTCTGCTGCCGTCTGGCACCGGACGTGGCACCGCAGGTAGGCGAGACCCTGACCCTGCAGTTCGACCCGGCCAAGGTGTTGCTGTTCGACGCCAAGACCGGTGAGCGATTGGGTACCGCAGCTGCATCGCCGGCACAGGGGCATGCCGGCAACGTGACCCAGTTCAAGGGCCGTTGAAGCATTTGTAGGAGCGAGCTTGCTCGCGAAGGTCGTTAACGATGACGCAGCGCTCCTGGTTTAGCGTGGCGCTCTCGGGTTTTTCGCGAGCAAGCTCGCTCCTGCAGTACTGTGATTAATGGTTAACTTGTTGTTTTAGCTAAAAAAAGTAACCTGCGTTAGATAAAAACAGTTTAATAACAATAAAGACGAGGATGTAGGGATGAAAAAGCAACACAACAACACTCGGCTGTTCTGCCAACTGTCAGCAGCAGCAGCCCTTGTATTGTCCGCCAATGCGATGGCGGCCGATGCGTTCAGCGCCGATTCCAAGTGGATGACCGGCGATTGGGGCGGCGAGCGTACCAAGCTGATCGAGCAAGGTATCGACATCAAGGCCGATTACGTAGGGGAAATGGGCTACAACGCCCACGGTGGCTACAACGACGACAAGACCGGTCGATACTCCGACCAGTTCGGTCTGGGCGTAGCGCTGGACCTGCAAAAGCTGTGGGGCTGGGATAACACCCAGGCCAAGATCCAGTTCACCAACCGTAATGGCCAGAACATCTCCAATGACCGCATCGGCGACCCGCGTGCCGGCACCTTGAGTTCGTCCCAGGAAGTGTACGGCCGTGGCCACATGGTGCGCCTGACCCAGTTCTGGGTTCAGCACCAGATGTTCGACAACAAGCTGGACGTGAAACTCGGTTACTTTGGCGAAGGCGAAGACTTCAACACCTTCCCGTGCGACTTCCAGAACCTGTCGTTCTGTGGCTCCCAGGTCGGCAACTATGTAAACACCTGGTACAACTGGCCGGTCGCCCAGGCCGCGATCCGCGTGAAGTACAACATCACGCCTGAGCTGTATGCGCAGATTGGTGCCTACAACCAGAACCCATCGCAGTTGGAGCACGGCAACGGCTTCAAACTCAGCGGCAGCGGTACCAAGGGTACTGTGATTCCGGTGGAATTGGTCTGGTCGCCGAAGGTCAACAACCTGCCGGGCGAATACCGCGTGGGTTACTACAAGAGCGCGGCCGATGCTCCGGATGTACGTGAAGACGTCAACGGCAACGATGCGGTCCTCACTGGCGCAAACTTGCGCACCCGCAGCAGCAAGAAAGGCTACTGGTTCGTTGCCCAACAGCAACTCACCACGCATAACGGCGACGCTACCCGTGGCCTGAACATTGCGGCCAACGCGACCTTCCACGACAAGGAAACCAACCTGGTCGACAACTACCAGTCGTTGATGCTGGTGTACAAGGGCCCATTCGACGCACGTCCAAAAGATGACGTCGGCATTGGCGTCGCGCGCCTGCACGTCAACGATGACGTGAAGAAGAACTCGGAGCTGCTCAATGCCGCCAATGGCATCAGCGACTACGACAATCCGCTGTACACGCCGATTCGCGAGACTGAGTACAACGTCGAACTTAACTACGGTTTCCACGTTACCAACTGGCTGACCGTGCGTCCTAACTTGCAGTACGTCGTCCAGCCGGGCGGCGTGGACAAAGTCGACAACGCGCTGGTAGCGGGCCTGAAGATTCAGTCTACGTTCTAACGCGGTTGCGATAAGCTCCTTCTCTCTGTGCGCATTTTGCGGGTAGCCATGGCTATCCGCTTTTTTTTGGGTGGCACTGTGATATTCGGAACCTGTGCACATGCATGAGCAACCGCTGCAACGCTTTTTCAAGTCCCTGCGCGAGCGTCCGGTGTTCGCCTGGGAGCGCTTTCAGATGCGCGATGTGTTGGTGATCGACCACCCGTTGTGCCAGGCGGTGTTCAGTCGTCAGGGCGCGCAACTGCTGCACTTTCAGCCCACCGGCCAGAAACCCTGGCTGTGGTGTGCGGCCAAATGGCCGCAAGTCGGCGCGATCCGCGGTGGCGTACCGGTCTGCTGGCCGTGGTATGGCCGTCATCCCAGCGAAAACGCCTGGCCTTCCCACGGCTGGGCGCGCTTGATCGACTGGAAACTGCTCGACAGCAGCACCGATGACGATGGCGTGCGCCTGCATTGGCAGTTGCAGTTGTGCGACTGGCAGGTGGACCTGCACGCGCAATTGGGCGACACCCTGGAACTGCGCCTGAGCACCGAGCATCAGGACGAACTGCCCTGCCAGTTGAGCCATGCTTTGCATGCTTATTGGCGTATTGGTCACGTTGACGAGGTAGCGCTGTCTGGGCTCGACGGCGCGCAGGGTTATGACCAGCTCAATCGCCAGGTTTGCCAGCAGGAAGGTGAGTTGCGTGTTGATGGCGGGTGCCAGCGGGTGTTCCAGCACGAGGGCGAATTGCAGCTCAAGGACCATGCCTGGCAGCGTGAACTGTGCATCGATACCGGCGACAGCGCCGACACGGTGGTGTGGCACCCCGGTAGCCGGCCGCTATTGGGCGTGAGTTTTAACGAAGCGTCAGGATTTGTGTGCGTGGAGTCGGCGATGGCCGGGGCGAGCCTGGCGCCGGGGGAGCGGGCGCATTTGAGTCTGCAGGCCAGGGCAGGGGTCTAGTGGTGTGGCTGATGGCCTCATCGGGGGCAAGCCCCCTCCCACTTTTGAATGGGTTCACAAATCAAATGTGGGAGGGGGCTTGCCCCCGATGAGACCAGTAAAGCCAACACAGATGCCGGCTTAGTTGAACTCATCCCCCACCGGATACCGGCTGTCATTCAAGCTCTCTTTGATCTTGCGCAAGTGCGGCTGGAAATCCACGCCGCGGCGCAACGTCATGCCGGTCGCCAGCACATCCAGTACCGTCAGCTGAATGATCCGCGACGTCATCGGCATGTAGATGTCGGTGTCTTCCGGCAACGGAATGTTCAGGCTCACGGTACTGGCCTTGGCCAGCGGTGAGTTCTCTGCCGTCACCCCCAGCACCGACGCGCCGTTTTCCCGCGCGATACGCGCCACTTCCACCAACTCGCGGGTACGCCCGGTGTAGGAAATGATCACGAACAACTCACCGGTGTGGGCGACCGAGGCGATCATGCGTTGCATCAGCACGTCGGCGTGTGCGGTCACCGCCAGGTTGAAACGGAAGAATTTGTGCAGTGCGTCCATCGCCACCGGTGCCGAGGCGCCGAGGCCGAAAAAGTGGATCTGCCGCGCCTGGATCAACAAGTCCACGGCCTTGCTGATCAGGGCCGGGTCCAGGGCCTGGCAGGCGCTGTCCAGGGAGGCGATGGCGCTGCCAAAGATCTTCTGGGTGTAGGCCTCGGGGTTATCATCGGCTTCCACGGCGCGGCTGACATAGGCCGCGCCGCTGGCCAGACTTTGCGCCAGCTGCAATTTAAGTTCAGGGTAACCGCTGACGCCGAACGAACGGCAGAAACGGTTGACCGTCGGTTCACTGACCGAGGCGGCCTGGGCGAGGGCGGCGATCGAGAAGCGGGTGGCCTGCTGCGGGTTGAGCAGGATGACCTCGGCGACTTTTTTCTCGGCCTTGTTCAATTCTTCGAGGCGGTTCCGGATCTGTTCCAGAAGATTTCGCACGCGGTCCATTCAGTCTTTCCTTCGGGCGACGATGCAAATAAAAAGGCGGTAACCAATCGATGAGTGGCTTCTCGCGGTGGCCTATCCTACTGAGGGTAGCGGAACACCACCACTCGCAATGCGTATTGGCGGAAAATGTTGTGGTTATTACTACATTTTTCCTTGAGTGATGCCTTGAAAAAAGGTATTTGTAGCTTAACTTGATAAAAGAACAAACATCATGCCTTCGATAACCGTAGAACCCTGCACCTTTGCCCTGTTTGGCGCCTTGGGTGATCTGGCGCTGCGCAAGTTATTTCCTGCTCTCTATCAACTCGATGGCGCCGGCCTGCTGCACGATGACACGCGCATCCTGGCCCTGGCCCGCGAAGCCGGGTCCGAGCAGCAGCACATGGCCCATATCGAACAAGAACTGCGCAAATACGTCGGCAAGGAACTCGACGAAGCCGTGGCCCAGCGTTTCCTGGCGCGCCTGGCGTATGTACATGTCGACTTCATGAAGGCTGACGACTACGTCGGCCTTGCCGAAAAGGTCGGTAGCGAACAGCGCCTCATCGCCTACTTCGCCACTCCGGCTGCCGTCTATGGCGCGATCTGCGAGAACCTGTCCAAGGTCGGCCTGGCGGAAAACACCCGTGTGGTGCTGGAAAAACCGATCGGTTCGGACCTGGAATCCTCGCGCAAGGTCAACGACGCCGTCGCGCAGTTTTTCCCGGAAAACCGCACCTATCGCATCGACCACTACCTGGGCAAAGAGACGGTACAAAACCTGATCGCCCTGCGTTTCGCCAACAGCCTGTTCGAAACCCAGTGGAACCAGAACTACATTTCCCACGTGGAAATCACCGTGGCCGAGCAGGTCGGCATCGAAGGCCGTTGGGGCTACTTCGACAAGGCCGGCCAACTGCGCGACATGATCCAGAACCACCTGCTGCAGTTGCTCTGCCTGATCGCCATGGACCCGCCGGCCGACCTGTCCGCCGACAGCATCCGGGACGAGAAGGTCAAGGTGCTCAAGGCCCTGGCGCCGATCAGCCCGGAAGGCCTGACCACTCAGGTGGTGCGCGGCCAGTACATCGCCGGCTACAGCGCCGGTAAAGCCGTGCCGGGCTACCTGGAAGAAGAGAATTCCAACACCCAGAGCGACACCGAGACCTTCGTTGCCCTGCGCGCCGATATCCGTAACTGGCGTTGGGCCGGGGTGCCGTTCTACCTGCGCACCGGCAAGCGCATGCCGCAAAAGCTGTCGCAGATCGTCATCCACTTCAAGGAACCGTCCCACTATATTTTCGCCCCCGAGCAGCGCTTGCAGATCAGCAACAAGCTGATCATCCGCCTGCAGCCGGACGAAGGAATTTCCTTGCGCGTGATGACCAAGGAGCAGGGCCTGGACAAGGGCATGCAACTGCGCAGCGGTCCGCTGCAACTGAATTTTTCCGACACCTATCGCAGCGCACGCATCCCCGATGCCTACGAGCGTTTGCTGTTGGAAGTGATGCGCGGCAATCAGAACCTGTTTGTTCGCAAAGATGAAATCGAAGCCGCGTGGAAGTGGTGTGACCAGTTGATCGCCGGATGGAAAAAATCCGGTGATGCGCCCAAGCCGTACGCGGCGGGGTCCTGGGGGCCGATGAGCTCGATTGCACTGATCACGCGGGATGGGAGGTCGTGGTATGGCGATATCTGAATTGAAACTGCCTCAGGGCGTAACCCCTCACGAGTACCGCACGCCGGTGCTGTTGGCGGAAGGCCTGGCGAATGATGTGGCCGAGCAACTGCGCGGGGCCATCAGTGCCCGTGGCGAAGCGACCCTGGTGGTGTCCGGTGGCCGCAGCCCTGTGGCGTTTTTCCAGCACCTGGCCAAGCAAGGCTTGGACTGGTCCAAGGTCACCATCACCCTGGCCGACGAGCGCTGGGTGCCGGTGGAACACGCCGACAGCAATGCCGGCCTGTTGAAGCAGCATTTGCTGCAAGGCCCGGCGGCCAAGGCCAGCTTTCTCAGCCTGTACAGCGCCGCGGCCAATCTTGAAGACGCTGCCGAGCAGGCTGATCGCCTGCTGGGCGAGTTGCCAGCCATTGATGTGCTGGTGCTGGGCATGGGCGATGACGGCCACACCGCATCGCTGTTCCCCAACAGCCCGAACCTGACTGAAGCCTTGCAGGTCGACGGTACCCGCCGTTGCTGGCCGATGCTGGCGCCGACCGTGCCGCACCAGCGCCTGACCATGAGTCGCGCATTGCTGGCGACGGCCCACTACACCGTACTGTCGATTTCCGGCAGTTCGAAGTTGACCACCTTGAGCGCCGCGCTGGCCGGTGACGATGTCGCCGCCATGCCGATTCGCGCGTTTTTGCAACCTACATTAGAGATTTACTGGTGCCCATGAGCCAAGGATCAGCCGCTATGAAAAGCCCTCAACCGACCGTGTCCATGGCGGATAAAGTTGCCCTGATCGACAGCCTCTGCGCCAAGGCGCGGATCCTGCCGGTGATCACCATCGCCCGTGAACAGGACATCCTGCCGCTGGCCGATGCCCTGGCCGCCGGTGGCCTGACCGCATTGGAAGTGACCCTGCGTTCCGAGTTCGGGCTCAAGGCTATCCAGGTGCTGCGCGAGCAGCGCCCTGAACTGTGCACCGGTGCCGGCACTGTGCTGGACCGTCATATGCTCGAAGCGGCAGAAGTGGCCGGCTCGCAGTTTATCGTCACCCCCGGCATCACCCGCGACCTGCTGGAAGCCTCGGTGCACAGCCCGATCCCGCTGCTGCCCGGCATCAGCAATGCGTCCGGCATCATGGAAGGCTATAGCCTGGGTTATCGCCGCTTCAAGCTGTTCCCGGCCGAGGTCAGCGGCGGTGTGGCGGCGATCAAGGCCTTGGGTGGCCCGTTCGTTGAAGTGAAATTCTGCCCGACCGGCGGCGTCGGCCCGGCCAACATCAAAAACTACATGGCGTTGAAAAACGTGATGTGCGTGGGCGGTAGCTGGATGCTTGATCCCGAGTGGGTCAGGAATGGCGACTGGGCGCGCATCCAGGAAGTCACCGCCGAGGCGCTGGCGCTGCTGGATTGATCTGATTTATCGAATCGTTGTTGCTGTGCTTAACGGCATTTTTGCGGTGCACTTGGTCGGTGTACCGCTTTTTTTTGCCTGTAGATCCAGGCCACCACACATTCCGATGTGGGAGGGGGCTTGCCCCCGATGGCGGCCTCAGAGCCGACCAGGATGTTGTGTCGATCCTGACTCAAATGTGGGAGGGGGCTTGCCCCCGATGGCGGCCTCTGGGCCGACCAGGATGTTGGATCAGATCGAGTACATATCCGTTTCTGCGGTAACGGC
>NZ_CVTK01000057.1:384601-472101 GCF_900004785.1 Pseudomonas sp. 28 E 9
TGCGGCTAACCCGGCGTCCTGCCGGGTTACCCACGGATTCAAGCCTGCGTTCGGCCAGCGTGGTTTAACGGGGCGCCTAAGATCAAAAGCCAGATCAAGATCAAGAGCGACTCGCTTCGCATCGTGGTTACGGTTGGCGCTACAGAGTTGTGTGGATACCTATGGCCATCGGGGGCAAGCCCCCTCCCACATTTTAATCTGCGTTTAGTTGGGTAATTGCGTGGACCAACACATCGATGTCCGCAGTGGTAGTCACCAACCCCGGTGTCACTCGAATACAGGTGCCAAACGCCGCGCCTGAGCGGGTCGTGGTGAACACGTCATGCTCCTTGAGCATGCGGTCAACCATCATCTGCTGATCGCGTCCAATGAACTTGAATGCGGTAATCGCGCAATACAGCCTCGGATCATCCGGCGTCAGCACCTCAATGCCCGGCAACTCGCGCACCTGGCTCACCCACATGTCCCGCAGATAGTTGACCCGTGCACCTTTGGCCGCCGCGCCGCCCAGTTCCCGATGTTCTTCAAGCACCAGTGGCAAGCTCATCAACGCCGGAAAGTTCGGTGTGCTGTAGGACGTACGTGCCCGCACATCCGTGGCGGGGTAGTGGAATTCGCCCATGTCCGGGTCGATATCCGGCAGGCGTTCGGGGGCAATGTAGAGAAAGCCCAGGGTCAGCGGCGCGCCGATCCATTTGTGCAGGTTGAAGCCGGCGAACTGAATGCCCAGTTCGCCAAGGTCGAAATCGATCTGGCCCAGGGCGTGGGCGCCGTCGAGGACCACGTCGACCCCCTGGTCACGTGCAGCCCTGGCAATCGCCGCCACCGGCATCACCAGGCCGGTACGGTGGGTGACATGGGTCAGCGCCATCAGCTTCAGGCGCGGGTATTGATCGAAGGTGTCGCGATAGGTCTGCACCAGGCTGTCGAAACTGGCCGGGTGGGTGTGGGAAATTTCGATCACTTCGACACCGCGCACGCCGGCCAGCCAGCGCATCGCGCCTTTGACCGTGTCGTACTCCAGATCACTGATCAGCACCTGGTCGCCCGGTTGCAGGCGGTTGTAGTTGCGGATCAGCGACTGCAAGGCTTCGGTGGCGTTACGGGTGAAGGCCACCGAGTCGGGGTCGGCATTGATCAACGCGGCCAGTTGGCGGCGAATCTGGTTATTTTCCCCTTGCTCGAAGCGCTGACGCACATACACCGAGTTGCTGCGGTTGATAAACGCCACGTGCTCCAGGTACTGCGCCTGGACTGCACGGCTCATGCGCCCGAAGTAACCGTTTTCCAGATTGATCGGGCCCGGCTCCAGCGCATAGCGCTGGGCGATGACCTGCCAGTGAGGTTCGTTGTTTGCATTCCTTGGCATGGTGTGGCGCTCAGTTAATTAATGGCGAGGGGAGGGCTTACCGTGTTTAACGCGCAACGGTTCGAGCAATTCGGCCAGGCCGTTGTGGTCGATTTCCTGCATCAGTGCCAGCAAGCCGCCCAGTTCTCCGTGGGGAAATCCCTCGCGAGCGAACCAGTTCAGGTAAGGGCCGGGCAGGTCGGCGATGATCCGGCCTTTGTATTTGCCAAACGGCATTTGGCGGGTGATCAGCAATTCGAGCTTTTCAGGGTTCATGGTTTCGAGCAGTGAAGGCGGGGTCTTCGAAAATACAGGCATTCTGCATGAAGGCCAAATGACAGATCATGCAAATAACATACATACAGATGGTTCAATTATTCGTAACTTATTGAATTTATTAACAAAAATAATTTTTCAAAACCTGGCACGGGCGCTGCAATCATTAAGGCAACCTTCATCAATCCACACAAGGAATTGAAAAATGACTGACATCAACAAAGAATCGATCTCTGTACTCAACGACCTGATCGAGACCAGCATCGATGGTCAGAAAGGTTTCAAAGAGTGCGCAGAAGACATCAAGCACCCTGAACTCAAAGCGCTGTTCGCCAAGCGCTCCGCTGATTGCGGCACTGCTGCCGCCGAGCTGAAAACCGCCGTACGTGCCCTGGGTGGCGATCCGGAAGATTCCGGCAGCGTGGCCGGTGCCCTGCATCGCGGTTGGGTTGACGTGAAGTCCATGGTGACCGGCAAGGACGAAGAGTCCGTGCTGAACGAAGCCGAGCGCGGTGAAGATCACGCACTGAAGGCTTACCGTGAAGCGATCGAGAAGATCAACAAGCACAACCTGCTGGGCATTCGTGACCTGGTTGAACGTCAGTACCACGGCGTACAACGTAACCACGATCAGGTCAAAGCCCTGCGTAACCAGGCACGTGCTCAGTCCTGATTCGAGTGCTGTAGGGTTGCAAGCGCGTTGACTGATGTGTAATGCGCCATGAAAAATCCGAGGTCCCCTTTGGGCCTCGGATTTTTTTCGCCTGCATGCAGCGTCGCTAGCCTTCAAGGCTCAAGACAGACCACGTTGCCAGGTTTTGGTAGGCGTGACCTCAGCGCTTGCGGCTCAGCTCCTGTGCTTTTTATAGGCGTACACGGGGTGGAAATCTTTGGATATCTGGTCGATTGGCGGGGGAAGGGTGGCAGTGCTGATGGGTTTGAGCCGAAACTTGTTCCTGATTTGAAACATCTCCCGCTCCTTATCATCCGGTGCAAATAAAAACACCATGCCCTCAATGTCGAGTACTCGGCCTATTTCATCCGCGACGCGTTCGGTAATAGGCGCCCCCATCAAGGTAATGATTTTAACGTGCTCGCAGGCTATGGGAAAATCGGGGTCTTCGTAAGTAGCGACCGGCATGATGTTCGGGATTGCACTGTGGCGATTGACGCCATTGGAGACGGGTTGTCGGTATAAATTCAGATTAACGGCCGCGTCGAAACCGGATATCAAGTTACCTGCATGAATGCGTCCTTCTCCCCAGACATCGAGTAGCGGCACGGTTCGGTTAAGGACTTGATAATGCTGGAAGGCATAGGACAGGGAGTGGTCATTATTTCGATAGAAGCAATAAAGCAGCCCTTCATACTCGACCAGGCACGGACTGTTCGAGATGCCGTCCTTCACGATGGTCTTGTCAGGGCACCAGGTCCCATTGTCCAGATAGTTTACGCAGAGGCTGGCGTGTTCGGATTTGACGGTACGTGCGCTGAAGAGGCTGTCGTTGTAAACATAGAGGGATGGACTTTCCGAAACGTTGGCAGACAGACTCATTTCATGAGACCACTGCATACCGTCAAATTTAATACACCAGGCGCTTTGGGTGCTTGCCTTGTGGTAGGCGCAGTAGAGTTCACCCTTGTACACGGCAAGGGTGGGGGATTCAGTTATCTCAAGGCCGCGAACATGCTTATCCTGGTCCCAGTCGGCGCCATTGAACGTCGAATACCACAGGGTGCCACGGTCTTCCTCCCAGCCTTGATGAAAGCAATATAATTTATCCTGGTAAACCGCCAGGGAGGGGGAGGTCAAGATACCTTTGCTGGTAGTGATGACGCTTGACCAGGCGCTTCCGTCAAAGGTCGTGTACGTTAACTTTTGCGAGTCTCCACCGGGCCTGAACGCGCAATAAATTTTATTGTCGTACACCGCTACTGCAGGCGTACCGGTGACATATATATGGGGGATGGTGCGTTTGACAGTGTTTTTCAGTTGGCCCGAGGGTGTACGCTGGAAGATCAGGTAATCAACTTTGCCATTATCGATGCTGCCGTAATGTTGAATAAATACATACAGGTCGCCTTTAAAGACCACCGCACTGATACTGGCCGACGATCTATCCGGCAGGTGTGTGCCGCTGAACCAGGTTCCCGATTCCTTGAACGTGTTGTTTTCATAAATCACATTATCGAGTGGGTTCTTCATTTTTATAATTTCCTGGCGTGTTCTGGATACGTTGTCAGTCGTAAAGTTGAGAGGACGACTGAATAGGCAACTGGCAATACATATTGAAAGCCTGTCGATTTTTATCCAACGTACAGGACCAGGCCAGCCCCTATTGTGGGCGCTGGACGTGGGACAACGCCCTGTTCACTGAGGGTTGTTGCGAAGGTGCAGGTGTACTGGCTTAGTTGCACTGTATGAATGAGACGGATGTAAAGCAGGTGCCGCAAGTGAAGTGTGGGGTATCGCTCAGGACGGCCAATGGACGGCCGCCCCTTACCCGATGCGATGGGTCAGCCGATGCTGATCGGCGGCAGTTCGGTCAGCGTTACAACCTGCTGTTTACGCGGCGCAAGGATCTCCGCTTCGCCATCCACCACCAGTTCATCACGCTGGTTGAACACGCGAGTGGCAATGCGTACCCGGAACTTGGGCAGTTTTTCCAGAATTTCCAGGCGCACCGTCAGGGTGTCGCCGATTTTGACCGGCTTTTGAAAGCTCATCTGCTGGCCGATATAAATCGTGCCCGGCCCAGGCAATTCGCAGGCAACCGCCGCACTGATCAGCGCGCCGCTGAACATGCCGTGGGCGATACGCTCCTTGAACATGGTTGCCTTGGCATATTCGGCATCCAGGTGGACCGGGTTGTGATCGCCGGACATGGCGGCGAACAGCTGGATATCGCGTTCTTCGACGGTCTTGCTGAAGCTGGCGGTCTGGCCGACTTCAAGGGCCTCGTAGGGGGTATTGGTTACCTGGGTCATCTAAACGTGCATCCTGTGGCTAATCGGAAATTTAATCGGCTGATTTTAAACGCAAAGTCATTCGCAGCGGGTGGGCCTGCGCAATGCCTGGGTGTGCTCGAGCCACGTCAGGACATCCGCGGTGACGTCGTCGCGGTTGGTTTCGTTGAACACCTCATGACGCGCCTGCGGGTAGAGTGTCAATTGCAGGTGCTGGCAGCCGGCCTCACGCAGGGCGCGGGCCAGGCTCTTGAGACGCTTGCCTTCACTCACCGGATCACATTCACCGCCGATCAGCAGAATCGGCAGGCCCGGATCGATCTGCGCGAGATTGGACGCTTTGCTGATGTGCTGCAAGCCGCCGAGCAGGTCGACCCACAGTTGATTGGTGCAGCGAAAACCGCATAGCGGGTCATTGATGTACTTGTCGACTTCAAGCGGGTCGCGGCTGAGCCAGTCGAAGGCGGTGCGATTGGGTTTGAACGCCTTGTTGAATGAACCGAATGACAGAAAATCAATCAACCCACTGCGCCCGCGCCGGCCCTGGCGCGCGCGCTCGATACGTGCAATCAGCCGCGCTGCGCGATACAGCGCCACCGGCTGGAAATTCGAACCGCTCAGAATGGCGCCGTGCAAGCTGGCGCTGTGATGCAGCAGGTACGCCTGGGCGATATAGCTGCCCATGCTATGGCCCAGCAAGATGATCGGCAGCCCCGGATGCTGCTGGCCGATGTGGTGGTTGAGGCTGGCCAGGTCGCCCACCACCTTGTTCCAGCCATCGTTCTCGGCATACAGCCCCAGGGTGCCCTCGTCGGCGGTGCGGCCATGCCCGCGTTGGTCCAGCGCATATAAACCGTAGCCGGCGCCGCACAATGCCCGGGCCAGGCGTGCATAGCGGCCGCTGTGCTCGGCCATGCCGTGGGACAGCATCACCACGGCCTTGGGGAGCGCGTCAGGCGTCCATTGATTGACGAACAGCCGGCTGTGGTCGTTCGCGGTCAGCCAGAAAGTGCTGTGGTTCATGGCGGTTCCTTTGCTCAGGGTCGTTGCAGTGTATAGCTCATCTGTCCGAGGGCGGGGTATCTGCCTGCGCCTTAGCGACAAGATTCATACAATCAATGACACAGTTCAGCGTATTTGCCTGTTTGGCCATTACTGCTAACGTCCTCAAAGCTCCGCTCTTTGTAGCTGCATAGAAAAGCGGCCGGACCTGTTCAGGTAAAGAGGACAAGAATAATGCAACCTGATTTCTGGAATGACAAACGCGCCGCGGGCGTTCCCAATGACATTGATCTGACCAGCTACACATCGGTGATCGAAGTTTTCGAGCGCTCCTGCAAGACCTTTGCCGACCGTCCGGCGTTCAGCAACATGGGCATTACCCTGACCTACGCCGAGCTTGAGCGCTACAGCGCGGCGTTCGCCGGTTACCTGCAACAGCACACCGACCTCAAGCCCGGCGAGCGCATCGCGGTGCAGATGCCCAATGTGTTGCATTACCCGATTGCCGTGTTTGGCGCACTGCGCGCCGGGCTGATCGTGGTCAATACCAACCCCTTGTACACCCCGCGTGAAATGCGCCACCAGTTCAAGGACGCCGGCGTGCGCGCGCTGGTCTACCTCAATCTGTTCGGTTCGCGGGTTCAGGAGGTGTGTGCCGACACCGAGATCGACTACCTGATCGAAGCCCGGATGGGCGACTTCATGCCCGCCGCCAAGGGCTGGCTGGTCAATACAGTGGTCGATAAGGTGAAGAAGATGGTCCCGGCGTACCACCTGCCGCGTGCGCTGTCGTTCAAGCGTGCCCTGCGCATGGGCGGTGGCCTGGGCGTGACCCGCCATCCGGTGACCCTCGACGACATCGCTGTGCTGCAATACACCGGTGGCACCACGGGCCTGGCCAAGGGCGCGATGCTCACCCACGGCAACCTGGTGGCGAACATGCAGCAGGTGCGGGCGTGCATGTCCCAGACCGGCGACGATGGTCACCCGCTGGTCAAGGAAGGGCAGGAGGTGATGATTGCGCCGCTGCCGCTGTACCACATCTATGCATTCACCGCGAACTGCATGTGCATGATGGTATCCGGCAACCACAACGTGCTGATTACCAACCCGCGGGACATTGGCGGGTTCATCAAGGAGCTGAAGAAGTGGCGTTTCACCGGGTTGCTGGGGCTCAACACGTTGTTTGTGGCGCTGATGGACCATCCGGACTTCAAGCACCTGGACTTTTCCCATCTCAAGCTGACCAACTCCGGCGGCACGGCGTTGATCAAGGCCACCGCCGAGCGCTGGCAGCACATCACCGGTTGTGCGATCGGCGAGGGCTACGGCCTGACCGAAACCTCGCCGGTGGCCAGCACCAACCCGTATGGCCATAAGTCGCGACTGGGCACCGTCGGCATTCCGGTGCCGGCCACGGCCATGAAAGTGATCGATGACGAGGGCACCGAGCTGCCGCTGGGCGAGCGCGGTGAGCTGTGCATCAAGGGCCCGCAGGTGATGAAGGGTTATTGGCAGCAACCGCAGGCCACCGCCGAAGCGCTGGACGCCGAAGGCTGGTTCAAGACCGGCGATATCGCGGTGATCGATGCCGACGGTTTTATCCGTATTGTGGACCGTAAGAAAGACCTGATTATCGTGTCGGGCTTCAACGTGTACCCCAACGAAATCGAGGACGTGGTGATGGCGCATCCGGCCGTGGCCAACTGTGCGGTGATCGGTGTGCCGGACGAGCGTACCGGGGAGGCGGTGAAGCTGTTTGTCGTGGCGCGTGCCGAGGGGGTGAGCGTTGAGGAGTTGAAGGCGTACTGCAAGACCAATTTCACCGGGTACAAGGTGCCCAAGCATATTGTGCTCAGGGATTCGCTGCCGATGACGCCGGTGGGCAAGATTCTGCGCCGGGAGCTGCGCGACATCGCCTGAACCTTGAATTGAAATGCAATTAATGTGGGAGGGGGCTTGCTCCCGATAGCAGTGGTCCAGTCAACACATTGAGTGACTGACGCACCGCCATCGGGGGAAAGCCCCCTCCCACATGTGTTATTTGTCGCCCGGTATGGCTCATTCCAGAGCGGATTCCGCACGTATAGAATCTTTGCTCTAAAAATGACCACTGGATATTCTTGAGTCATGTTTATGACTGTAGGGCCCTCTTTTGGCTCTAGGCGGGCCTTGGCAAAGCTGCTACTCTCGGCGCGCTTTGTGACGTCTAGGCCTGCTTGAAAGCGCCAGATTCACCTTAAAACACACACCAATAATAATCGCATCAAATGCGATGATGAATTCGCGTCGCTGAGGAGTGGGCTTCCATGAACGAAGACTTTTGGAAGGATAAGTACCCCGCCGGGATTGCTGCACAAATCAATCCAGACGAGTATCCGAATATTCAGGCGGTATTGAAGCAGTCCTGCCAGCGCTTCGCCAACAAACCGGCTTTCAGCAACCTGGGCAAGACCATCACCTACGGTGAACTGTACGAATTGTCCGGCGCATTTGCCGCCTACCTGCAACAGCATACCGACTTGAAGCCCGGCGATCGAATTGCCGTGCAACTGCCCAACGTCCTGCAGTACCCGGTCGCCGTATTCGGCGCCATCCGTGCCGGGCTGATCGTGGTCAACACCAACCCGCTGTACACCGCGCGGGAAATGGAACATCAATTCAACGACTCCGGGGCCAAGGCCCTGGTCTGCCTGGCCAACATGGCGCACCTGGCTGAAAAAGTCGTGCCCAAGACCGCCGTCAAGCACGTGATCGTGACCGAAGTGGCCGACTTGTTGTCGCCGTTCAAGCGCCTGTTGATCAACAGCGTGATCAAGTACGTGAAGAAAATGGTCCCGGCGTATCACTTGCCGCAAGCGATCAGGTTCAATGACGTGCTGGCCAAGGGGCACGGCCAGGCGGTCAGCGATGCCAACCCGGCCAGCGGCGATGTGGCTGTTCTGCAATACACCGGCGGCACCACCGGGGTGGCCAAGGGCGCGATGCTGACTCACCGCAACCTGGTCGCCAACATGCTGCAATGCAAGGCGCTGATGGGCTCCAACCTCAATGAAGGGTGCGAAATCCTGATCACGCCGCTGCCGCTGTATCACATCTATGCGTTCACCTTTCACTGCATGGCGATGATGCTGATCGGCAACCACAACATCCTGATCAGCAACCCGCGCGACCTGCCGGCGATGGTCAAGGAACTGTCGAAGTGGAAGTTCAGCGGCTTTGTCGGCCTTAACACCCTGTTCGTGGCGCTGTGCAATAACGAAGGTTTCCGCAAGCTGGATTTCTCCGCGCTGAAGGTCACCCTGTCCGGTGGCATGGCGCTGCAACTGGCGGCGGCCGAACGCTGGAAGGCCGTGACCGGTTGTGCCATCTGCGAGGGCTACGGCATGACCGAAACCAGCCCGGTGGCCACCGTGAACCCGATCCAGCATATCCAGATCGGCACCATCGGCATTCCGGTGCCGTCCACCGTGTGCAAGGTTATTGCCGACGACGGCACCGAGCTGGCGCTGGGCGAAACCGGCGAGCTGTGCGTCAAGGGCCCGCAAGTGATGAAGGGCTACTGGCAGCGTGAAGACGCCACCGCCGAGATGCTCGACAGCGAAGGCTGGCTGAAGACCGGTGACATCGCGATCATCCAGCCCGATGGCTACATGCGTATTGTCGACCGCAAGAAGGACATGATCCTGGTCTCGGGCTTCAACGTGTACCCCAACGAACTGGAAGACGTCCTGGCAGGCCTGCCGGGTGTGTTGCAGTGCGCGGCCATCGGCGTACCGGATGAGAAGTCCGGGGAGCACATCAAGCTGTTCATTGTGGTCAAGCCGGGGGCCACCCTGACCAAGGAACAGGTGATGGAACACATGCGCGCCAATGTCACCGGCTACAAGGTGCCCAGGGCGGTTGAGTTCCGTGATGCATTGCCGACCACCAACGTGGGCAAGATCCTGCGGCGTGAATTGCGTGATGAAGAACTGAAGAAGCTCGGCCTTAAAAAGTAACGCAAACCAAATGTGGGAGGGGGCTTGCTCCCGATGGCGGTGTATCAGTCGATATCTTAATGACTGTCACACCGCAATCGGGGGCAAGTCGAATCGTCGCACCGCCCCTCCCACATTTTTTATTGCATTCTTACAGAGCGAACTGGGCGAAGCTGATTCCCGCACCGGCGGGGCGCACGTCCTTGAGGAACGAGTCCTTGTCGGCGCTCAGTTCCAGGGTGATCTCCGGCTTGCGTTTGCCGGCATTGCGCACCACCAACCCTTCGAGGTTTTCGCGCAGGAACAGGGTCGGCACCTTCAGGTGCAGCAACTGGTCGGTGTCGGCGTTGTGCATCAACAGGTGGATCCACTCGTACTGGCCCACGCCGATCCGCACCACGGGCAGGTCGAACCACCAGATGTTGCGTTTGCGGTCCAGGTCGGTGAAATGACAGTTGTTGACGCCGAGTACGGCACCCCCCAGTTCCTGGTTTCTGCGGGCGATGGCCTGTGCTTTATCGAGTTTCATAACCTTCCTACGGGATCTGTTATTCAGCGTGTGAGCCTGAATGTGCCGGGCATTCTCATGGGTTGGCCACAAAACATAAAGGCAAACCTGCCCCTTTCGATGAAATGCCTGCTGAAAATAATTGAAACTCTGGCGCGTGGCGTTGAGTCAACCGCAGCGTAGTGACCAAAAACCATTTGATTGTTATCAGGAGTAATACCATGGGCAGCACTTCCGATAAGGTAAAAGGCATGGCCAACGAAGCCGTCGGTAACGTCAAGCAAGGCGTCGGCAAGGCTACCGATAACGACAAGCTGCGTACTGAAGGCGTGATCCAGGAAAAGAAAGGCGAAGCACAGCAGGCAGTGGGCAAGACCAAGGATGCGGTGAAAAAAGCCACCGAGTAACACGGCTTGGCTGGCTCCCCTCCAGCAGCCCGACGGCCATCCACGGATGGCCGTTTTTGCAGGTACTGGCGCAACTAAACTTCAGAAATTGTTTCAAAGTCGCCAAATGGGCTACTTTGATGTAGAAAACGGCCCCTGAGTCGCCCACGACTTCAACTCTTTGCGGCGAAAGGAGACGCTAATGATTTTTCCGGTCCTCGATGGTCTCAAGCTGCACAAGGTGCTGGTGCGCACCGTCACCGAATTCGTCGACGACGAGATGCCCACCTATGCCTCGGCACTGGCGTACCAGATGCTGTTCTCGCTGTTTCCCTTCCTGCTGTTCCTGATTGCTTTGATCGGTTTCCTGCACCTGCCGGACTTTTTCACCTGGCTGCGCCTGCAGTCGGAGCTGGTATTGCCGCCCCAGGCCCTGGAGCAGGTCAACCCGGTGATCGACCAACTGCAGCAATCCAAGGGTGGGCTGCTGTCGGTGGGTATCGTGATCGCCCTGTGGACCGCTTCCGCCGGTGTGCGCCTGATGATGAGTGCGATGAACGCGGCGTATGACGTGGTGGAGGGGCGGCCGATCTGGAAGCGTTTTCCGCTGTCGATTTTCTACACTGTCGGCATCGCCGGCATGCTGCTGGCCGCCGCCGCGCTGATGGTGCTCGGCCCGCAAGTGATGGAGTGGCTGGCGGGGCAGATCGGCATGCAGGAGTTCGTCGTCACCCTGTGGACCATCCTGCGCTGGCCGCTGATCGTGATCCTGCTGATGTTTGCCGTGGCCCTCATGTACTACGTGATGCCGGATGTGGAGCAGGAGTTTCGCTTTATCACCCCCGGTTCCGTACTCGCGGTGGTGGTGTGGATAGTCGCCTCCCTTGGCTTTGGCTACTACGTCAAGACCTTCGCTGACTACAACGCCATGTACGGCAGTATCGGTGCGATCATCGTCCTGCTGCTGTACTTCTATATTTCCGCCGCCGTGCTGTTGCTCGGCGCGGAGATGAATGCCGTCATCGAACACATGTCCGCCGAGGGCAAGGACCCCGGCGAGAAGGAAATCGACGAACCGGGTCATACCTCTGAAAAACAGCACGTCTCAGGCCTCGGCCGGGACCACTCCAAGCCCCTCGCCGAGCCTGAACAATGATCCGTGACATCCTCAAAATGGGCGATGAACGCCTGCTGCGCATCGCTCCGCCGGTACCGCCGGAAATGTTCGACAGCCCCGAGTTGTGGCAACTGATTGATGACATGTTCCAGACCATGGAACATGTGGGCGGCGTCGGCCTGGCCGCGCCGCAGATCGGCGTCGACCTGCAACTGGTGATCTTCGGTTTCGAGGCCAGCGAGCGCTACCCGGACGCGCCGCCGGTACCGCAGACCATCTTGATCAATCCACTCATCACCCCGCTCAGCCCGGTACTGGAAGAGGGCTACGAGGGTTGCCTGTCCGTCCCCGGCCTGCGCGGCGCCGTGGACCGTTACCAGCAGATCCGCTACGAAGGTTTCGACCCCAAGGGCGAGCCGATCGTACGCTTCGCCGACGGCTTCCATGCACGGGTGGTGCAGCATGAATGCGACCACCTGATTGGTCGCTTGTACCCGTCGCGGATTACCGACTTCAGCAAATTCGGGTTTATCGAAGTGATGTTCCCGGAAATGGACCCAACCGCCGACGAGTGACCTGCAGGCCCTCTGTAGGAGCGAGCTTGCTCGCGAAAGACGTCAACGATAACGCGTGCTTCCTGAATGAACGCGGTGCCTGTGAAGTTTTCGCGAGCAAGCTCGCTCCTACACACTGCTATCGGGGGCAAGCCATCCAGGTGATTGAAGTCCCATCGCGATCATCGGCTTGTTGCGCTTGTAACGCACCAACCGCTCACTGAGCGATTGCGGCAACACCGTGTACTGTGAAAACCCCATACGCCGGTACAACCCTTCAAGGTCCGGATGGCACAACAGCCAGACCGTGCCGTCCACACTCGCCACGGCCTGGTGGATCAATCGCGCCGCCAGCCCCTGGCCGCGATAGGCCGGGTCAACGAACACTCCCGTCAGCCACTGCCCACCGACCACAGGTGTCAGGCACAACCCGGCCGCAATCTCAGCGTCTCTGGCCACCCACAACTGCCCGCCCTTGAGCGCCTTCATCGACGAGTTGTGATTGCGGTAAAACTTGTTCAGCAACGGCCATAGCGGCGCTGCCAGCCGTTCGATGTGCATGGTCAAACCAAATGAAAAGGGCAAGGCGCGCATTGTAACCGGTGCCGACGGAGCACCGACAACGGCTGCGCTGATTGTGCATAAAGTTATATGTAGATGACTTTTAAATATTATTAAAGAATAAGAGGGCTTGTTAGGATCGCTTCCAACCTGCACCCGCCGCCAAGGCCAAGGAAGCGCTCTTATGCTGAAAATAATTGTTGTCGCCGTTCTTTCGCTGCTCGCTGCCAACGTGCTGGCCGCCGATCCTTCCACCCTGCGCATTGGCTATCAGAAAAGCTCGGTGAGCATGGTGCTCGCCCGTGAGCACAAGCTCTTCGAAACCGCGCTGCCCGGCACACAGGTGCAGTGGACCGAGTTCCTCGGTGGCCCGCCGCTGATCGAGGCGCTGAACGCCGGCAGCCTGGACATCGGCAATATCGGCGACATCCCGCCCATTTTCGCCCAGGCCGCCGGTATCGAGTTGCAGTACATCGCCGTCGAGCCCAATGACGGCAAGACCGAAGCCGTGCTCGTGCCCAAAGCCAGTACGATTCAGAGCGTGGCCGAACTCAAGGGCAAGCGTGTGGCCCTGCTCAAGGGGTCCAGCGCGCACAACCTGTTCCTCAAGAGCCTGCTGCGCGCCGGCTTGCAGTGGAAGGATGTGAACGTGGTGTACCTGTCGCCGTCCGACGGCCGCGCCGCATTCGAGCAGGGCAAGGTGGACGCCTGGGTCGTGTGGGACCCGTATTACTCGGCCGCCGTGGTCGACGGTGCCGCCCGTGTGTTGGGCACCGGCGAAGGCCTCAATCCGGCCGGCAGCTTCTTCGTGACCAGCGGCGCGTTTGCCCGGCAAAACCCCCAGGCCATCGCCACCATCATCCAGACCCTCGGCAAGGCGCAGCGTCTGTCACTGGACCAGCCCGAGGACAGCATCGCGCTGATGGCCAAGACCCTGGGCCTGCAACCGGCCGTGGTCAAAAGCTACTTCGAGCACCGCTCGCCGGCGCCGATCCGGCCGCTGCAGGGGGGCGACATCACCACTCAGCAAGGCACCGCCGACCTGTTTTTCGCCAATGGCCTGATCCCGAAAAAGATCGATGTGCAGCAGGTTGTGTTCAAAGGTCCATAAGCCCACGGTGAGTTCAAAGTGTGGCTTAGATGGCTGCCAGGGTGTCTTTCAGTGCCTGGGTTTGTGGAGCAGCCGTCTTCGCCGCTACCTGCTGCTGTTGCTGCTCCTTCAGGCGCTCCGCCACTTGGCTGGCAATGGCGTCTTGCCTTTCCTGCGGCAGGGCCTGCACTTGTTCCTCGGTCATCCCCTGCTCCTTGAGCAACTGTTCGCGGATGCGTTCGGCCGGGGATTTGCTCATGTACTCGGTGAATTCAGCCCGCGCCCCCGAGGTCGGTGCTGTGGTCTGCAGTTGCACGCGAGTCTTGGCGAACGCCTCGTCGATGCGGTCGCCCGCCTTGTCCAGCTCCTTCTGCGCGGCCGGCATCGCCGTACCTTGCTGTGCACCCTGCAGGGCGCCGCTGTACAACGCGCTGGCGGCGGCATTGGCCGGGTCCATGTCGGGCCGTTTGATCTGTTGAACCGTCGAAACGGCTTGGGTGTTGGTGTTAACCAGCATGATCGGTCACCTGTGCAAATATGCGGTGTGACAGCTGGAGCAATTAGCATGCCGGGCGCAGGGTGCGCGTTTTTACTGGGGGAGAGGCCGCCGTCGCGGCAAACACTGTCCCGCCGACGGCCAACTGTTGCCGTCAGTGGGCGATATGCTCCAGCGCCAGGTTACGCGTACGCGGCCCGAACCAGCTGATGGTAATCATCACGATCAACATGCTGCTGGCGATAAACGCCAGCACGCCCGGCGTGCCCAGGTGCTCGAGGATAAAACCGATCAGCAGGCTGCTGAACACCGTGGACAAGCGGCTGAACGAATAACAGAACCCAACCGCCCGCGCGCGGATATTGGTGGGGAACAACTCGCTCTGATACGAGTGATAGCTGAAGCTCAGCCAGGCATTGCAGAAAGTGATCATCACCCCGCAGAAAATCAGCCCCACCGCCGTGGTTTGCAGGGCGAACAGGCTGCCGAAGATTACCGCGCCCATGGCCGAGCCGACGATCTGCCATTTGTTTTCAAAACGGTTGGCGACCTTGACGAACAGCAACGGGCCCAGCGGGTAGGCGAGGGTGATGATAAAGGCATAGAGCAGACTGTGGGTCACGCTGACGCCCTGGCCCGACAGCAAGGCCGGCAGCCAGTTGCCAAAGCCGAAGAAACCAATCGCCTGGAACACGTGGAACACGATCAGCATCAAGGCGCGGCGACGGTAGGGCGGCTGCCAGATATCGGCGAAACGGCCGCTGCCCTGCACGCTGACAGCCTCCGGCTCCGGCGCGTCCAGAGGTTTGCCGTGATCCTTCAGGCAGCGCGCCTCCAGGTTGTCCATGATCGCGCCGGCTTCCTCGAAACGACCTTTCTGTGCCAGCCAGCGCGGTGACTCCGGCAGGCGCTTGCGCAGTTGCCAGATAAACAGCGCGAACACTGCACTGCTGAGCACCACCCAGCGCCAACCGGAGATGCCGAACGGTGCCTGGGGCACCAGCCACCACGACATCAGCGCCACCGCCGGTACCGACAGGAACTGGATGAAAAACGCAAAGGCAAACGCCGAACTGCGCATGCGCTTGGGCACCAGTTCCGACAGGTAGGCGTCAATGGTCACCAGCTCGATGCCCAGGCCAATGCCCACCAGAAAGCGCATGCAGATGATGCCCACGGCTGACGTCTGGATGCCCATCAACACGGTGGCGACGGTGTACCAGATCAACGCAAAGGTGAAAATCGCCCGGCGTCCGAAACGGTCGGCGAAGGGGCTTAGCAGGCTGGCACCGAGGAACAGGCCGAGGAAAGTCGCCGAGGCGAACGCGGCCTGGTCAGAGAAGCCAAACACGCCCGCGTTGCCGGTGTGGAAGATCCCGTCGCTGATCAGTCCGGGGCTGATATAGGCCGTTTGGAACAGGTCATACAGCTCGAAGAAACCGCCGATCGACAGCAATGCCACCAGGCGCCAGATGCTGGCGACTGCGGGCAGGCGGTCGATGCGCGCGCTGATGTGGGCGGCGCGGGTCGGGTCGATGCCGTCGATGGCAGCGGCGCTGAGGTTGGGCATGGGAGAAGTTCCAGAAGCAGTGAGCTGGAATCTTAACCTGCAACTGGCAGTGAGCAATTGTGCAATGTAGGGCGAAAGCCGCTGTTTTGGCGATTTATTGCGTGCGGGTTCATCGACGACCAATAATGGCCGTCGATTGGGCTTATGCGCAGTAAAACAGCGGACCTTGAGTCACGCTTTCTTACGAGGAAGAGGCTGCCCGCACATGCTTGAAGTTCTCTACCGTAAAAGCGCCAGATGAAAAGCTCATTTGCTGCACGCGGCGACTTCTCGTTTCAGCCTCGAAGTGAAATTTTGCAGTCAGGACACCGTTCTGTAATTGCAAGACGGTGAATTCTCCCTGGCTTGCAAAATAAGTACCCTGATTACCCGCGCGCGTATCATCAAATTCCAGCCTTACCTTGTGATCGGTGTCCGTTGCACCAATCGCGTAGGTCTCGCCTGAGCGAATATCCTGGTCAATGCTCATTTTGAGCAATGCGTGGTCAGTCATGATTCCGACGGTCGAATTAAAGCCGGCCTCTCCATTTAAATGAGCGACAACGCTCGTCTGAAAGGGGACAGACCATCCGGAAACAGTTCCCGAGATTTTATCGTTTGGGCCCAGTATGTTAGTCATTTGTTTTTTCCGTATTCAAAGGGGAGCAATGGGTTGTCAGTGCCGCCCGATATGAATAAGCGAAGAGAAAAACCAGATCTACTGTCAAATCTGACAGGTATAGCGCGTTTCCGACTAATGGGCCGGCTGGTTCAATAAGTTATCGGTATCCCAAACTGTGCGAATGCATCGTCCAGCGGTTGGTAGTCAAGCACACGCACTGTCTCGCTCAGGTCCAGGCGTTTGAAACGGTTATTGGAGATGCCATGGGCGATCAAGTGTTTCACGCCTTCGGCCTCAACCGAACGCTGTAATAATTGCACGGCATCGCGGGGGCTGAGCCAGGCGCTGAGGTCGCGGGCGTTGTTCAGGTCGTGGGTTTCGGGAAATTCAAACGCGCCGATGCGCACGGCGATGGTCGACAGCGGCGTCTTGGCGGCATAGTAGCCACATAGCGCCTCGCCGTAGCATTTGCTCACGCCATACAGGTTGGCGGGCATCACCGGCATGCCTGGCGTGATCTGGCGATCCACCGGGTAGCCTTCGATGGTTTGCGCGCTGCTGGCGAATACCAAGCGCTGCACGCCGGCGTTCACAGCGGCCTCGAACAGGTAGGTAGTGGCGAGGATGTTGTTGGGCAGCAGTTCGTCGAACGAGGCGCTGGCATGGGGGATGCCCGACAGGTGCACGATCACATCGATGCCTTCGAGCAGGGCTGCGAGGCTGGATTTATCACTGAGGTCAGCGTGTATGAAGCGGTGTCCAGCCAAATCGAAATCCGGCGCGATGCGGTCAGTGAGGGTGAAACGGTAGCGATCTTTCGACGCCTGGAAAAATGTCTTGCCGATTCTGCCGCAGGCGCCGGTGAGGAGTATGTTGAGTCCGTTCAAGAGGTTGTCCCTGTATTCAGTTGTGGCCGTCGAGGGCGAAGGTGTTGAAACCGGCATGTTGGCTGAGCCGCTGGTAGTAGGCGGCGATGGCCGGGTAGGGCGGACGCGCCATGGGCGTCACCTGCCAGCGGTGCACCGAGAGGCCGATGAGGATATCGGCGAGGGTGAACTCGTCGCCGGCTACGTAAGCGCCGGTCCTGGCCAGCTGTTGTTCGAGAATGCCCATCTTGTCGTTCCAGACCTGCACGGCGGCGGCTATTTGGGCCGCGTCCAGGCCGTCCGGGTTGTTACGCACCAAAGCCGGGAAGGCGTCGCCCCAGGCGCGGTTGAGTTCAATGGCTTGCCAGTCGATCCATTGTTCAACGCGGGCCCGTGGCGCGGGCTCGAAGGGCAGCAGGTCAGCGCGTTGATACAAGCCGACGAGGTAGCGGCAGATGGTATTGGACTCCCACAGCACGCCGTGGTCATCGATCAGTACCGGCACCTGGGCGTTGGGGTTGAGTGCGAGAAATTCGGCGGACTGGGTGGGCTTGAAGCCGATGCCCCAGTCCTCGCGGACATAGTCGATGCCCAGTTCCTGGCAGGTCCAGAGTACTTTGCGCACGTTGATGGAGGATGCGCGACCCAAGATTTTCAGTGAGTGTCCCATGGTGCTTCCCTGGCGATTCAAAGCAACCAATCTAGCAGGGGATGAGAGGGGGAGGTAGCGTTAGCATTCATGGCAAGCGGGTGCTGGTCGTGTGGCTTGTATTCAGGGGCTCGCAGGGTCAATACAGGCACTTGTGATGATACGAGGTAAGTGAATAGCCGAGTAAAGCCCACAAGAGCCTTTCAATGTCTGCCGGCTCTTGTCGGGTCAAGTTATGTAACGTGACGGGGTCATGTATTTTTAGTGCCGTTGAGTTTGATAACCCCGTCCGTTACATAATGCTCTTCGTCGCGTTTGAAGTGGAATGTCGCATCGATTTCATTGTTCACCAGGTTGATGCTTTTCACATATAACTTGCCACTGCTGGCTTGGAGGTAAAACGGTTCGCCCTCAATTTCGCCGGAGCAAGAGGCGCGCACTCCAATGTCGTCTTCTTTGATATCGTGCTCGCCAGCGGCAAGATCGTGCTTAAGATAAAGAACGACTGAGTGAGCGTTGTCGTCGAAGGTTTCGATTACCTGTTCGTCGCCTGAGTCCCTTGACTCAATAGTCGTTGCTCTAAACTGGATGGAAGATGATCCGACGGTTAGTTTGCAGGTGAAGCTTCCTTCGACGGAAACAAGTTCAATTGGCGTTGGAGTACTCATCTTGAAAATCCTTTTGAATGAACATTTGAATACGCCGACGGCGCAGTCAGCGTGTTCAGTTATAGGCATCGGATGAACGAGCGTCTACTGTCAAGGTTGACAGGTACGGGAAGCTGCCCTTGGTCAGGAACTCCAAAGTGGGCACGATTAAAAAATGCGGGACTTAAGCGCGTGGTGTGTGCTGGTCCATGGCTTTGCCCACCAGCAGGACGCTCAGCTCGCTCAGTTGATGAATGGCGAGTGCTATATCGCGGTGCTTGCCGGTGAGGTCATCGGACAGGTCGAGCAGCAAGGTACTGACGGAGCATACGGTTTCGTAGCTGTTGATCAGCAGGGTTTCGGTGGAAACATCGGGGACGAGGGTGAAGAGGGTGGTTGGCGGCGTATCGATTTTTTTGATCATTAGAGCATCCTGGAATGGGCTGCCGCCGTATCGCTACTAAACGAGGGTGGCAGCTGTACGCAGGTTAGTAGACCGGTGGACACTCAAAGCCGGCGCACTCGAAAGTGCCCTACGCACAGCCGCCATTAACGCGGGCAGACTTATGCACTTGGAGTGACCAAACTCAGGCTACTAAACCCGATCACCGAGAAATTCAGCGACCGGCAAACCTTAAAGACCGCCACCCAGGCACACAAGCCGGCCGATTCTGACGTAAGCGTAGGTAACGGAGCAAGGCGCTTGCCTTAATGTCAGCCGCTTCCTACAGCCGTCCTACGTACTCTCCCGCACCTGCAATTCGAACCCCATATCCACCACCGGCTTGGCGATCCGGTTGCCCGCCATGATGGTCAGCAAGTGCTCCGCCGCACGCCGGCCAATGGCTTCGCGCGGCGTGCTGATGCTGCTCAGGCGCGGCACCATGAACGACGAGGCCGGCAGGTCGTTGAAGCCCAGCACGGCCACACGCTCTGGCACTTTGATGCCGTGGCGCATGGCTTCCAACAAGGCGCCCTGGGCCAGGTCGTCGTTGCCGAAGAAAATCGCATCCACGTCCGGATGCGCCGCCAGCAATTGCAGGAACAGTTCGCCGCCGAGGCCCACGGAGGAGGGGCGAGGTGTCAAAAGCTCCAGCGCCGGGTCGTACAGGCCCGCTTGCTGCAAGGCCCGGCGGAAGCCTTCACCGCGCAGCAAGGTGCGCTGGTCCAACTGCGCGCCGATGTAGGCCAGGCGCTTGCGCCCACGGGACAGCAAATGCGCCGCAGCTGTTTCGCCTGCGGCCAACTGTGAAAAGCCCACGCAGTTCACCCCGGCATTAGGGTCCAAATCCATCATGTATACGCACGGCACATTGCTGGCCTCGACCATCCGTCGCGCGCTTTCGGTGCGGTCGAACCCGGTCAGCAGCAAGCCGCGAGGCTGGTAGGCCATGTAGTTGCGCAGCAGGTTTTCTTCTTCGTCGCGGCAGTAGTGGGAGTTGCCGATCAGCACTTCAAAGCCCTTGGGCCGCAGCACCTGGTGGATGGCTTCGAGGGTTTCGATAAACAGCAGGTTGGACAATGACGGCACCAGGACCACCACCGAATGGCTCTGGGCCGACGCCAGGGCGCGGGCGGCGGGGTTGACCACGTAGCTGAGTTCGGCGGCGGCCTGCTGCACTTTCTCCACCAGTTCGGTGGCGACCGTGCTGATGCCACGCAGGGCGCGGGAGGCGGTGATCGGGCTGACGCCGGCCAGACGGGCAACTTCATTCAAGGTGGGGCGACCGGTGGTGCGGGTATTTTTATCGTTCTTGGAGGTCATCAGGCGGCTTGCCAAACAAAAATCGAGGCACTAAGGTAGCGCTGTCTCCAAACGGCTGCAAATGCTTGAACGTTGGGTTGCCTGATCCCGTTCGAATGATTGGAGCGGATGCACGCGTCACTCCATAAAAAAAGACAAGACGGCGCGGGAAAAGCCTGTTTTTGCACTAGCCTTGGGCTGTGCAAAGGTAGCGCTATCTGCGTCCTGAGGTGTTTCATGAGTCAACCTGTTACCGCCCTGGTCATCATGGGTGTTTCCGGCTGTGGCAAGTCCAGCGTCAGCGAGGCCTTGTGCCGCCTGAACGGTGCCACCGCCATCGAAGGCGACAGCTTTCACCCCGCCGCGAACATCGAAAAGATGAGCGCCGGCCACCCCCTCAACGACGACGACCGCGCCGGCTGGCTCGACATCCTCTGCGATGAATTGCGCCGCTCGCTCAAGGCCGGTGAACATCCGGTGCTCACCTGTTCGGCGCTGAAAAGGAAATACCGCGACCACCTGCGCGAAGCCGCGCCCGGCCTTGGCTTTGTATTCCTGGAGCTGACCCGTGAAGTGGCCGCCGACCGCGTGTCCCATCGCCCCGGCCATTTCATGCCGGCAAGCCTGATCGACAGCCAGTTCGCCACCCTCGAGTCGCCCAAGGGCGAGCCGCTGACCCTGGCCCTCAATGCCAGCGAAGACAGCGTCGAGGCATTGGCCGAGCAGACCAATGCCTGGTGGCGCGAGCACGGTTTTAAACCTACCCATTAATTTTTTGCCGGAAAGATAGCGCTATCCCCGGCAGGAAGTTCAACACCCGCTTTAATAACAACAACAAACAGGAGAGATCCCCATGTTTGGCATGTCCCACGAGTCGTATCTGCTGCTGGATGCAGTCGTCACTATCATTGGCCTGATCGTTCTGATCACCAAGTTCAAGGTGCACCCGTTCATCGCACTGATCATCGCGGCCGGCTTCCTCGGCCTGACCTCGGGCATGCCTGTGGAGAAGATCATCAAGGCGTTCCAGGACGGCTTCGGCGGCGTACTCGGTTTTGTCGGCATCATCCTTGCGCTGGGGACCATGCTCGGCAAGATGATGGCCGAGTCCGGCGGTGCCGATCAGATCGCCCAGACCCTGATCCGCGCCTTCGGTAAGGAAAAGGTCCAGTGGGCCATGATGTTCGCCGCCTTCCTGGTGGGCATCCCGCTGTTCTTCGAGATCGGCTTTGTGCTGCTGATCCCCCTGGTGTTCATCGTGGCGCGGCGTACCGGTGTGTCGCTGATCAAGATCGGCATCCCGTTGCTGGCCGGCCTGTCGGCCGTACACGGCCTGGTACCCCCGCACCCGGGCCCGCTGCTGGCCATCGGCGTGTTTGGCGCGGACATCGGCAAGACCATTCTGTACGGCCTGATCGTCGCTTTGCCGACCGCCATCATTGCCGGCCCGATCTTCGGTACGTTCATCGCCAAGTACATCCCGGGCAACCCGTCCCAGGAACTGGTCGACCAATTGGCCCGCGAGACCGATAACAAGGCGCTGCCCAGCTTCGCCATCACCCTGGTCACCGTGCTGCTGCCGGTGTTCCTGATGCTGCTCAAAACCTTCGCCGACATCGCCTTTGCCGAAGGCAACGTGGTGCGCAACTGGATGGACATGATCGGTCACCCGATCACCGCGCTGTTGCTGGCATTGCTGCTGTCGCTGTACACCTTCGGCCATCGCCAGGGTATCCATTCCAAGCAGATCCTCAAACTGCTCGACGCCAGCCTTGCGCCGACCGCCGCAATCATCCTGATCATCGGTGCCGGTGGTGGCTTCAAGCAGATGCTGGTGACCAGCGGCGTGGGTGACGTCATCGGCCACATGGCAGTAAACGCCCAGATCAACCCGATTCTGCTGGCGTGGCTGGTGGCGGCGGTGATTCGCGTGGCAACCGGTTCGGCCACCGTGGCGACGATTACCGGCGCGGGCATCGTGGTGCCGGTGGTGGGCATGATTCCAGGGGTTAACCGTGAACTGCTGGTGCTGGCGACGGGGGCGGGATCGTTGATCCTGTCTCACGTCAACGATGCGGGGTTCTGGCTGGTCAAGCAGTACTTCAACATGACCGTGGCCGAGACCTTCAAGACCTGGACGGCGATGGAAACCATTCTGTCGGTGGTGGCGCTGATCTTCATCATGTTGCTGTCGTTGGTGGTGTAGGCCGCACCGCAGCATTCCATGTGGTCACCCAGTCAAATGTGGGAGGGGGCTTGCCCCCGATAGCGGAGTGTCAGTCACTGTATCTGGTGACTGAGCCACTGCCATCGGGGGCAAGCCCCCTCCCACATGTTGACCACATTTCTTCAGGTAGATCGGCTCAGGCTTTCTGGACTAAACCCATCGCCTCTGAACATCCCGCGAATCCCCCGCACTGCCTGGCGAATCCTGGCCCAGCCACACACCGACGCTTTGGGATTCTCCACCACTGTCGTTGGTGGTGTAGGCCGCACCGCAGCATTCCATGTGGCCACCCAGTCAAATGTGGGAGGGGGCTTGCCCCCGATGGCGGAGTGTCAGTCACTGTATCTGGAGACTGAAGCACTGCCATCGGGGGCAAGCCCCCTCCCACATTTTGATCGCGTCAGATGCTGGCTTTCGGTGCTATTCCATCGGCCCTGAACATCCCGCGAATACCCCGCACCGCCTGGCGAATCCGGTCCTGGTTTTCGATCAGGGCAAAGCGCACGTGATCATCGCCATACTCGCCAAACCCGATCCCCGGCGACACACACACCTTGGCTTCCAGCAGCAGTTTCTTGGCAAACTCCAGCGAGCCCAGGGCGGCATACTGCTCGGGAATCTTGGCCCAGACATACATCGACGCTTTGGGATTCTCCACCATCCAGCCCAGCTCATGCAGGCCCTTGACCAACACATTACGGCGCTGGCGATACTGCTCGGCGATGTCTTTCACGCACTGTTGATCGCCTTCCAGCGCCGCAATCGCGGCCACCTGCAGCGGGGTGAAGGTGCCGTAGTCGTGGTAACTCTTGATCCGCGCGAGGGCGTTGACCAGTTCCGGGTTGCCCACCATGAAGCCGATGCGCCAGCCCGCCATGTTGTAGCTCTTGGACAGGGTGAAAAACTCTACCGCAATGTCCTTGGCGCCCGGCACTTGCATGATCGACGGGGCTTTCCAGCCGTCGTAGACGATGTCGGCGTAGGCCAGGTCGTGCACCACCAGCACATCGTACTGCTTGGCCAGGGCGATCACGCGCTCAAAGAAGTCCAGCTCCACGCACTGCGCGGTGGGGTTGGACGGAAAGCCCAGGATCATCATCTTCGGCTTGGGGATCGAACCGCGAATCGCCCGCTCCAGCTCGGCGAAGAAGTCCACGCCGGGCACCAGCGGCACCGAGCGCACCTGGGCGCCGGCAATCACGGCACCGTAGATGTGAATCGGGTAGCTCGGGTTGGGCACCAGTACGGTGTCGCCCTGGTCGAGGGTGGCCAGCATCAGATGCGCCAGGCCTTCCTTGGAACCGATGGTGACGATGGCCTCGGTTTCGGGGTCGATATCCACTTCATAACGGTCCTTGTACCAGCGCGAAATCGCCCGGCGCAGGCGCGGAATGCCTTTGGAGGTGGAGTAGCCGTGGGTGTCCTCGCGCTGGGCGACGGTGACCATCTTCTCGACGATGTGCGGTGGTGTGGCGCCGTCGGGGTTACCCATGCTCAAGTCGATGATGTCTTCGCCGCGCCGACGCGCAGCCATCTTCAGCTCGGCAGTGATATTGAACACGTAGGGAGGGAGTCGATCTATGCGCGCAAAGCGGCGCGGCGAACCTTGGTCTGCCATTGTTGCCTCGAGGTACGTAAGCGCCCGGAACCGTCCGAGCGACGTCGGCCACTGCGGTGGCCTGCGGGGCAGACAATACGGTCGATGATGGCAAGTTGTCCATATGCCCGGGAAAAATTTCTGCATGGAGCTCGGCGCGGATATGCCCCTATACTCGCTACGGGTTTGTTCCCTCATAAGAAGGAGACTGTTCGTATGGATCAGCAGACAAGACAACCGTTGGAACCACGCATGGAAGCCGGCAAGGCCCTGGTGATCGCAGGCGTCCAGGGGCGTTATTCGAAAGCCACCGTGGGCGATATTGTGCAGCTATGGGAATTGTTCAACAGCTGTATCAAGGACATCAACAAGCGCGTCGGCGGCGTGACCTATGGTGTTTGCCATAATCCCAAGCAGGGCGAATTCGACTACATGGCCGGTGTTGAAGTCCCCAGCAAAAGCGATGTACCGAGCAATTTCCAGTGCATTGAAATTCCACCACTGAACTATGCCGTGTTCCCTCATCACGGGGCGGTGCAGGCGCTTGAGCAAACCTACGAGCGCATCATGTTCGAGTGGCTGCCGCACTCGGGCTACAAGGTGATGGGGGCGGATTTCGAACGATACAGTGCGGATTTTGATGCAAGGAAGGGCACCGGGACGGTGGAGATCTGGTTGCCGGTCGGGCAGAAAGTCTGAGCGCCAAGTCCGGGGGCGATTCAGCCCCCGAAGCTAGTTTGAAACCCCTGAGCGGATTGGCGTATGGCGCCCGCCACCTCAGGCGCCAACCTGCAGTAGTCGTCTTCGCGCTTGAGCACCACTTCAAGGGTCTGGAGCAGCGCCTGAATACGCCTTTCGGGATGTTCGACTTCGCAGGTCCTGGCAAATTCGAGAATGCCCAGGCGCGAGGCGAATAACGATTTATTTCCGCTCAGGTCCAGGGCCAGTGAGTCCTCGCGCAGGTAAGCGGTGGTGTTGACGATGTCGTAAGTCGGTGCCAGCCGCGTATCTGATTTAAGTGGATCGCTATAGAGCACGCCGAAATTCTTCAAATGGGCATCGCCATTACCCACGATGCAACTCAACGCCACGCTGTCGAATAATTGGTCCAGCGAACTGCGTTGATAGGCCGGGGCGCAGAACACGCGTACAGCCTTGGCGATGGCGGCGTAACTCTTGGTGTACTTTTGCTCGGCGGACAGTCCCATCAGTGCGGTCATGTCTTCGAAGCCCAGAGGGTTGAGCTGTGCGTCCCGATCAAAGCGCCGCATGATGAACAGCTTATGGTTGCGCGACAGATAAAACGGCGGTACGGGCAGGCCCGCATCCCTGGCAATGGACATGCACAGGTATTCATTGATGGCCAGCCCGGGAAACTCGTCCCGCCCGCTTTTAATGATCAGGTCGTCGGTTTTCGAGGTGAATTTCTGTTCGGGGGTTTGTGGTTTCTCCGGCACCAGTACTTTGGGTTGCACACCGGAAATACCCGCTCGCAGGATATAGCGATCTACCAGTTCGACGAACAGATCCTCCGTGCCGTCCCAGGCAAGAATTTCGTCGAGGTTTTCTCCGCTTGTGTGAGGGCTGTTGCGATGGATCAGATTGTTCACTTGTTCAGAAGACACAAAAACCCTACCAATTGGCGCGCTGCTGCCCGATAGCGCCAGCAATAGCATAGGGTCTACCCTGACCGTTTTGGCGAGGCGATTGCGCAATTGTTCAAGCACATAACCTTCCGGCAAATTCATCTGAAAGATGGGATGCAAGTCCCGGCGCCGGTATTCGTCCGCGCGTACGGGCATCGTCAGGCTAATTGCGCTGGCGGCCTTTGCCTCATCGCTGTAGCGAAACAAATAGTCTTCAGCACCAATCCGCACGCTGCCGCTGTCTCCTTGGGGCGTATGAACGCGTAGCGTGGGGCTATTCATTGAACACGTCCTCCAGTTCCTCCAGAGTCGGCAAGGTCACGGGTACCAGCTTGAATTCGCTGCCCAAGGCGGCTACCACCCGAGCATAGGCATTCATCGAGACCGAGAGGCTGCCTTTTTCTATTTCGATCAGTTTTTGCCGAGTAACCCCGGCCAACTTCGCCAGATCCGCCTGTTTATAGCCGCGATTGGAGCGCATGGTGCGCAGGTGCACGCCGAGACGTTGGGTGATTACGGTAGGGTCCATGTCTTATATAGATTACTTTTCTGATTTTAGGTTATGTATACGTTACATTTCGACGATGTCAACGGTGTCCTGATCAAACGCCCGTCTCAACCTGCGCTCATGCCCAATCCTTCCTCTGTATGCCTCACCGCTGTCCACCCAACCAGCCCCCAGATACAACCCCATCGCCGCCACATTGTCCGCATCCACCGACAATTCCAGCGCCTTGATCTGTGGCCATGCCTGTAGCGCCGCTGCGGGCAGCATCTGCAGACAGATTTTGCCGTAGCCGCGGCCTTGCTGATGCCGATCCACCTGCAATGCATGCAAGGTGGCGCTGTGTTCATCTGCCCAATGGGGCAGGCACGGTGGGCGTTTGAGCAGCAGGAACGCCACGGGCACGTCGCCCGCGAGCAGGGCGAAGCCTTTGACGCTGTCGGGGTTGGGATTGACCAGCAGGCTGTTCAGCGCGCAATAGATATCACCGGAGTACGCCAGTTGCTCGGGGTGCACCGTCAGGCCGTCCAGTTGCTGTTTTTGTAGAACGTTCAGCGTTTCGTAGGGGACGAGGCGGGTTTGCATGGGCGGCATATCCAAAAATCCTACCAAGGGGCGGGAATTCTACCTCATCCGGTTATAGCGCCTGTGCCCCTTGCCTACGTCACTCGAGCATCTTTGCCAACAACCAACTCCCCGCCGGCCCTGGCGGTTGTTGCCGCGACCACAGCGCATCCACCGCCACCGAACGCGGCCAACCGCGCACCTTGAGCTCGACCAACTGGTCGCCGCCGAAGCGCTCCACCAACCAGCGCGGTATGGGCGCCCAACCAAAGCCCAGTTGCGCCATCTCCATCAGCATCAGGTAGCTCGGTGCCGACCACACGCGTTGAGCGCCACGGTTTTCGTCAGGGTTGATGATGCTGGCCAGGCGCAGCTCCCGATGTTCTTGCAGGGTGTGCGGATCAAGACGGGCCTGGCTCGCCAGCGGGTGTCTGGGCGAGACGAACAAGGCGATCTCGGTGCGTTCCTCGACCGCCGAGCAACTGAGGTCCGGGGGGTAAACCTGCTGCTGCTCGATAAACGCGATGTGCGCCCGGCCACTTTGCACCAGGGCGATCAGGTCCTCGCATTCGGCGATCAGGCATTCCAACTCAAGGTCCGGGTAGCGTTGTTCAAAGGCGCTGAGAGCGACTTCGAAACGGTCGGACTGGTAGGTATCGGACATGGCGATACTCAGCTTCGGCTCCAGCCCCCGGGCCAATTGACTGGCCGCCAGTTCCAGCCGGCTGCTGGCCTCCAGCACCTGTTCGGCACGCTGCAACAACACCTGGCCGGCCGGGGTCAGCGTCGGCTTGCGGCTGCTGCGATCGAACAACACCACATCCAGATCGATTTCCAGGCTGGCCACTGCCGCGCTGATGGTGGACTGGCTCTTGCCCAGCTTGCGTGCGGCGGCGGAAAACGAACCCTGGGTGGCGGCCTGGACAAACGCCTGGAGCACTTCATGGGAGGCCATGACTATCGCCTTGATCGATGGTTATTGGTTATGAAGTATCGGCCAGGGGCGTGATCATGACAACCATCGTCACTCACGGAGCCGGGCCATGCACCCTACCAAGTCGATTACTGAACGTGTTTTCCAGGCCTTGGGGTTTGAAGGTTTGGCCTTATTGATCTGCACGCCTTTGCTGGTCTGGGTGACCGGCCGACCGGCCCTGGAAATGGGCGCGGTGACCTTGGGCATCAGCGTGCTGGCGCTGAGCTGGAACATCATTTTCAACAGCCTGTTCGACCGCCTTAAAGTGCGCCTGCACCTGTCCAGCGGGGGCCGCACGCGAGTGCTGCACGCGCTGCTGTTCGAAGGCGGGTTGATCCTGCTGGCGGTGCCGTTGATTGCCGCATTGATGAAGACCAGCCTGTTGGAGGCGTTCATCCTCGACATTGGCGTGCTGCTGTTCTTCCTGCCGTACACCTATGTCTACCACTGGGCGTATGACGTGATTCGGGAACGAGTCACCCGCAAAACGCCAATCGCCCTGTAGTCGCCAGCCGCTTACAGAAACATGCCGCCCGAGGCCTCGATCCGCTGGCCGGTGATCCATTGGCCGCCATCGGCCAGCAGCAGCGCCACGGCCCCGCCAATATCGTCGGGCAAACCGGCGCGGCCCAGGGCGGTGTTGTTGGCGACCATGGCATTGAGGTTGGCGTTATCGCGTACCGCTCCGCCGCCGAAGTCGGTTTCAATCGCGCCAGGGGCAAGGATATTCACGCTGATGCCACGCGCGCCGAGCTCCTTGGCCTGGTAGCGGGTCAGCACTTCCATCGCGCCTTTCATCGCCGCGTAGGCCGCGTAGCCCGGCAGGCTGAAGCGCGCCAGGCCGCTGGACACATTGAGAATTCGCCCACCGTCGCGAATCAACGGCAACAGCTTCTGGGTCAGAAAAAATGGCCCCTTGAATTGGATAGCGACCAGTTGGTCGAACTGGGCTTCGGTGGTTTCGGCAAAGCTTGCATGAATACCGATACCGGCGTTGTTGACCAGAAAATCAAACTGATCCTGTGCGAACACGTTCTTGAGCGCGTCAGTCACGTGATCGGCAAAGCCTGCAAACGTCGCGCTCTGGCTCACATCCAGTTGCAACATCGCCGCGCGGCCGCCCAGTTGTTCGATTTGCGTCACTAACGCCTGCGCCTCATCGGCCCTGCTGTGGTAAGTGCCGAGGATATCGACACCCTGGGCGGCAAGGTGCAGTGCAGCGCTTTTGCCCAGGCCGCGGCTGGCGCCGGTGATCAGTGCGATTTTACGTGGGGTCATGGTGCAGTCCTCTTGGGTGATGGTGGGACTGAGTGTATTTGTCCGCCCATAACGTGATAAACAGTGCCGTACCGGAATCACTGGTCGGACAGGGCGAACAATCCCATGAATAAACTTGAGCTGCTGCGCACGTTTGTACGCGTGACCGAGCTGTCGAGCTTTACCCAGGCCGGTGAAAGCCTTGGCTTGCCGCGCTCCACCGTGTCCGAACAGGTGCGCGCCCTGGAAGAACTGCTCGGTGCACGCCTGTTGCAACGCACCACGCGCAAGGTGCAGGCCACCCAGGACGGCCAGGTGTTGTATGAGCGCAGCAAGGATTTGCTGGCGCACATGGAGGAACTCGAGGGGCTGTTTCGACAGGACGAAACCCAGTTGGCCGGGCGCATACGGGTGGACATGCCCAACGTGATAGCGCGCACGCTGATCGTGCCCAACTTGCCCCCGTTCATGGAGCGCCACCCCCTGATCGAGATGCAAATCGGCAGCTCGGACCGCCAGGTGGACCTGATTGCCGAAGGCTTCGACTGTGTTGTGCGCGTGGGTGCCCAGCCCGACCAGAGCGTGGTGGCGCGGCGGGTGTGCAGCATGCCGATGGTCAACTGTGTGAGCGCAGGGTACGTGCAGCGCTACGGCATGCCGCGCACCCTGGCTGACCTGGAACAGCATCAGTTGGTGCATTACGTACGGCCGCTGGGCGCACGCTCGGCGGGGTTCGAGTACCTGCAAGGCAACAAGGTGCTGCGGCTGCCAATGGCCGGGCGGGTGACCGTCAACAGCACCGATGCGTACCAGGCGGCGTGCCTGGGCGGCTTTGGCATTATCCAAGTGCCGCGGCTGGGCATTCGCGACTTGCTGGCCAGTGGCGAATTGGTCGAGGTGCTGGCCGATTACCCGGCGCCGCCTCTGGACGTGTCATTGCTCTACGCCGGCCAGCGGCATTTGCCGTTGCGCGTGCGGGTGTTCATGGAGTGGTTGGCGGCCACCCTGCAAGCCCACCTTTAACTGCGCGCCGGCAACGTGGGAGGAGGGCTCGCCCTAATAACGCTTTTTGTAGGAGCGAGGGGGGCGCCTAGCTCTTGCTCGCGAAAAACTTACAGGCACCGCGCTCATTCAGAATGAACGCATTATCGTTGACGTTTCTCGCGAGCAAGCTCGCTCCTACATTCGATTGAGGGTGGGTCAGAACAGTTGGGTGAACAGCCAGTAAAGGCTGCCCGACAACACAATCGCCGCCGGCAACGTCAATACCCAGGCCATCAACAAGTTGCGGATGGTGCGCATCTGCAGGCCGCCGCCGTTGGCCACCATGGTCCCGGCCACGCCCGATGACAACACATGGGTGGTCGATACCGGCAAACCGAACATGTCCGCCGCGCCAATGGTCAGCATCGCCACGGTCTCGGCCGAGGCGCCCTGGGCGTACGTCAGGTGGGTCTTGCCGATCTTCTCGCCCACCGTCACCACGATGCGCTTCCAGCCGACCATGGTGCCAAGCCCCAAGGCGATGGCCACCGCGATCTTGACCCACAGCGGGATAAAGCGCGTGGCGCTGTCGATCTGTTGCTTGAACAATTGCAGCTTGCCCTGGGTGTCGGCGTCGAAATTGCCGACCTTGCCCTTGTCCATCAGGCGAATGGTTTCGCTGGTCAGGTACATGTCGTTACGCACGTTGCCCACCGCTTCAGCCGGTACCGCGGCAAGGGAGCCATAGCCTTTGACTTCGGCGCCGATGTGCCCGGTGATGGCGGCAAGGGCGGGCACCAGTTCCGGGGTGGCTTCTTTGGTGCGCACGTAGGTGGATAAGGTTGCTCGTGAATCGCCGGGAGCCGGCTGCGGTGCGGATTTCACCAATGCGGCCTGGGTGACTTCCGCCACCGCTGCAAACTGCAGTGACTGATCGGCCGGCATGGTGCGGTTCAGCGCGTAGGCCATCGGCAACGTGCCCACCAGAATCAGCATGATCAGGCCCATGCCTTTTTGCCCATCGTTGGAGCCGTGGGCGAACGACACACCGGTGCACGTGACGATCAGCATGCCGCGAATCCACCACGGCGGCGGGGTGTCGCCCTTGGGCGCTTTGTACAGCGCGCGGTTCTTCACGAAGGCGCGCAGCGCCAGCAACAGCAAGGCGGCAAACGCGAAGCCGATCAGCGGCGACAACAGCAAGGCATAACCGATCTTGGCCGCCTGGCTCCAATCCACGCCACTGGTGCCATCGCGGCCATGCATCAACGCATTCGCCACGCCGACACCAATGATCGAGCCGATCAGCGTGTGGGACGACGACGCCGGCAAACCCAGCCACCAGGTGCCGAGGTTCCACAGGATCGCGGCGATCAGCAGGGCGAAGATCATGGCGAAGCCGGCCGAAGAGCCCACCTGCAGAATCAACTCCACCGGCAGCAGGGCAATGATGCCGAACGCCACCGCGCCGCTGGACAGCAGCACGCCGAGAAAATTGAAAAAACCCGACCACACCACCGCGAAATGCGGCGGCAGCGAGTTGGTGTAGATCACCGTGGCCACCGCATTGGCGGTGTCGTGAAAGCCATTGACGAACTCAAAGCCCAACGCGATCAACAGCGCCACGCCGAGCAACAGGAACGGCGTCCAGGTGGTGAGCTGGGCGCCCATTTCGTGCATGTCATGCATCAGGCTGTAAGCGGTGAACAGCAGGCCCATGGCGAGCACGGCGAAAAACATGATCACCGTGACCAGGCCGGGCTTGGTGTCCAGGCGCGGTTTGGGGGCGGAGGGTGAGGCTGTCAGGGAGGGGGTGGCCATGCCGGAGCATCCAGTGTGAGGAGGATGGCGTTCATGATCATTGCAAATTGTTACAGAGATGCTGCGGCAGGTCAGTGTTCAGGTGGGGAGTGCCTTTCAATTCATCAAGTCCTTACGCTTTCTGAATGCCCAGCGCCCGGCAATCAGGGTGAAGGTTGCCACCAGCGCGACCAGTATCCAAAAGCCTTCCGGGTCCTGGGACAGCGGCACCCCGCCCACATTCATGCCGAAAAAGCCGGCGATGATGTTGATCGGCAGCGCCAGCACCGTCACCACCGTGAGGGTGAACAGCGTGCGGTTGCTCTGCTCGTTGAGATTGGCGGCGATCTCTTCCTGCAACAGCTTGATGCGTTCGCCCAGGGCCGTCAGGTCGTTGATGATCAGCGCGAACTCTTCGGTGGATTTGCGCAGCTCCTTCACGTCTTCCTTTTGCAGCCATTGCGGCGGCCGGTTGAGCAGGCGCAACAGCGAACCCGGTTCCAGCGCCAGCAGGCGTTGCAAGCGCACCAGCACGCGGCGCGCGGCACCGAGTTCGGCGCGGTTGGTGGACAGGCGCGAGGACAGCAACTGGTCTTCGATATGATCGACGCTGAGGCTGGTCTTGCGCACGATCTGCGTCAGCACTTCGCCCTGGTCGCGCAGCAAATGCACCAGCAACTCCAGCGGCGAGCGAAAACGTTCACCGGCCTTCACCGACGAGCGCAACTTATCCACCGAGTGCAGCGGTTGCAGGCGCGCACTGATCAGCAAGCGACTGCGCGCGCACACCCACAAGGTGGATATATCCGAGGAGACCATGCTGCTGAAGTTGAACACCACATCGTTGACCACCGCCAGCAGGGCCGAATCGACATGCTCGATGCGCGTGGAGCGCGAACCTTCGTGCAGCGCTTCGAAGAATTCCTCCGGCAGTTCCAGGTGCGCTTGCATCCAGCGCTCACAGGCGGCATGGGCCAGGTTCAGGTGCAGCCAGAGAAATTCCTGCGGGTCACCGGGTTGTTGCAGGCATTGCAGGGCGGTAGCGGAATCAATCTGCTGGCCTTTTTCGCCGGGCAGAAAGCGGAAACCGTAAAGCAGGCCAAACAGGTCGGGATCCTGGTGGGCGTGGTCAATGCTGTGGTTCATGGGGGCTCGCACAGAAAGCGCCTGTAGGATATTTCACAGGTTCGCATGCTCGAATCATTGCAAGGCGTGATGACGATTATGTGACAGCACGGCGCGCGCCCATAAAAAAAGCGCCACCCGAAGGTGGCGCGTTTTCTGGCAATTCAACTCAGGTCACTCAGGTATCGAGTTTGTCTTCCAGCACAGCGCCGGTCTTGGCGTCGAGCTTCACTTCGTAGTTCTTGCCGGCGGTGTCGGTCAGGTCAACTTCATAGACCAGTACGCCGCTGTTGTTGTGGTCCAACTCGGTGTCGTTGATCGTTGCGCCAGCGTGTTTGGCCACGGCCGCAGCGTTGAGTTTTTCGAATGGCATCACGGCACCGGACTTGAGCAGGCCTTCAATCTGGTCCGGACGAATATCCGCCTGGGCCAGGCCCGCAGTCAGTGTCAGGGCAGTGGCGGCGAACAAAGCGGTCAGGGTTTTCATGGTGTGTGTCCTTCTGGTTGAGCTGTTTAAGTGGCGCCAGATTAACCGGCGCAACTTAACTCATCCTTAATGGCTCACTGACACCAACGCCTCAGTATTTATGATCGCTCAGCAGGTCCTGCACGCTGGACGACGGCCAGCGCTTGTAGAACTTCAACAGTTCGGCGGCACGGTTGGTGAAGATGCCATCGACACCGGCCTTCATCACCTTGTCGAAGTCGACCGGCTCATCCACGGTGTACACATGCACCAACAGGCCCTTGTCGTGGGTCAGCTTGTTCATCTCAGGCTTGACCAGGTCGGTGTAGCTCTGGTCGCCATGGTCGGTCAGCTCTGCCGAAGGGCCGGTGCCGATGGCGCCGAGGCTTTTGGCCTGGTCGACCCATTTTTCGAATTCGGCCGCGTCTTTCGGTTCCTGCTTGGCGTAATAGGCCGCTTTGGTCGCTTCGCCGGACTCGGCGAACGTCACCTTGGACTTGGGCTCAATGCTGCCTTCACCGACCCACAACAGCAGGATCTTCGGCGTGTTGGGCATTTCTTTTTGCAGTTCTTTCAGGCTGGCCACCTCAAAGGTTTGCAGCACCACACGGCCCTTGCCCTGGCCGACGCCGGTGTTGCTCTTGCCCAGCTTGGAGCCGGCGGAGCTCAACCAGCCCTTGTCGAGCAACTTGTTTTTCAGGTCGGCCTCGATGCCCGGGAATTGCTTGGGCTCCTTGGTCTCGATGTACAGGCCCGGCTTATGTTGCGGATTGCCTTCGGCGATCTTGATGATGTCATCCAGGCTCTGGATTTTCAGGCCGACGAAACCCGGGCGTGCACGGTCCGGGTAGGCGGCGTTGAACCAGCTGCCGGCGTCCAGGCTTTGCAGTTCTTTCCAGGTGAATTCGTTGGCCGGCGCGTCTTTGCGCTCGGGGAACTTGGTCGCCACGTCGGTGGTGCGCTGCAGGTTGTTGTCGTGCAGGGCGAACAATACGCCGTCCTTGCTGCGCTGCAGGTCCAGTTCCAGGTAGTCGGCGCCCAGGTCGCGCGCGACCTTGTAAGCGGCGGCGGTGGACTCGGGGGCGTCATAGGACGCGCCACGGTGGGCGATCACCGCAGGGTAGGGGATGCCTTCGTTTGTCGCCAATTCAGCCGGGCTGATCGGGTCGGCAGCCTGTGCGGGAGCAAGGCCGAGCATCAGCGCCAGCAGCACGGCACTCCCTATCGTGGTGCGCACCAGGCCGTTGGTTAACGTGACAGGCATATGGGAAGTCCTTTCGTGGAGGTAACTTTGAGAAGGCGTCCTTTTTAACAATTGATTGCGAAAGGCGCTATCACCAAACCGACATTAACCTGCGCGCGGACCAACTTTTAGGGTTTTTCTGTGATGTATTGCAGTACTCTTGGCCGCAGCTGCCCCGTCAGAGGGCGGTATTTTTTGCCACGCGTGTAAACCATCTTTCCAGTCCCTGTGGGACTTTTCAGTGAGGTTTACCATGCGCATCACTTCCGAGCTTATCTGCCAGGCCGCCGACCAACTCCACGGTTTTGTTGGCCTGAATCGCAAGACTGGCCAGTACATCGTGCGTTTCAGCGAAGATGCCTTCGGCATGGACGTGGCCGATGACGGCATCATTCCCACCGCCGAGTTCGTCTGGGTCCCGGCTGCCGACCACAGCATGATCCTGTCACGCGCGCGCATTCAGTTACTGCTGGAGCAGAATATCGACGACCGGCTCAACATCAGCGAACCGTTGCGGGTGTATATGCGCCGGGTCGAGATCCCGCAGATCAGTGCGTTGCGTAGCCTGGTCAGCTAGGCCTGTGTAATCGCCCTACCCTGGTCGCCATCGGTGTGCAGTGAGCTGAAAATAACTGCGTAGTAAGGCGCTGCCGGTGTCCTGGCGATCATGCCGAGGCCTCCCGGCACGCCTTGAGCAGGGCTATCGCCAGCGGCGGCGTGGTGCCTTTGAGGGCGGCACGTTCGGGCTGGAACAGGGTGGCGACGAAAAAAGGATGGCCCAGCAGCTCTATCGCGCGAAGCTCGCCAGCCGCGTCATGGCCGCCGGGGATCAACTCCCCGTCGAGCAGTGCGTGAGCGAACTCTGGATTGATACCGTAGCTGCAACGATAACCTTCGTGGATATCCAGGCTGCCGTAGGCTTGGGCGATACGCGTATTGGCTAGCAGGCGCACGGTGTCGCTGGCTTCCACCAGCGCACAGCTCAATGGCGTAATGACCGCACGTTCGGCGTCCGGTACCAACTCGCCGTGTTCGGCATCCGCCCATCCCAGCACGTTGCGGGCATATTCGAGTACCACGTGCTGAAAACCACCGCAGGTGCCGAGGAAAGGTCGCCGCTGTTCGCGGGCAAAGCGGATGGCTCGCAGCGCGCCTTCGATGTCGCGGTAAGGGCTGGCAGGCACGCACCAGAAGCCGTCAAACCCGTGCAGCGAGGCCGTGGAGGTGAGGGTGTCGGTGCCGAGCCAGTGCAGGTTGACGTCAAGTTCCAGGGCTTGGGCCGCTTGTTGCAGCGCTACCGGAATGGCTTGGTGTGCAATCACGTCGGGGTTGTAATCGCCGATCAGAGCGAGGTGCAGCGGGGTGTCGTTCATCGTGTGCATCCCATGGCTTGTGGTGTCCTGGTGGGCACTATAGATTGGCGCTCACGCAATCGATATTGGCGTTTTCCCACATGGTCAATGCATCCACGCACTATCAGCTCGACTATAACGACCTGTCGCTGGTCCTCGCTCTGTTGCGTGGCGGCACGCTGGCGCGGGCGGCGGGGTTGCTGCGCGTGGATGTGTCCACGGTGTTCCGCGCAGTACGGCGCCTGGAAGCAGCCCTGGGCCAACCGCTGTTTGAAAAAAGCCGCGCCGGCTATCTGCCTACCAGTCTGGCCAACCACTTGGCGCAACAGGCCGAGCGCGCAGAGCTTGCCCTGGAGGCTGCACGCATCGGTGTGGAGCAGGGCGGTGAAGTGATCAGCGGCACGGTGCGCCTGACCTGTTCCGACTCGGTGCTGCAAGGTCTGTTGCTACCCGCCCTGGCCGGCTTCATGGCGGACTATCCGGCGTTGATCCTGGAGCTGAGCACCTCCAACGATTTCGCCAACCTCAGCCGCCGCGATGCGGATATCGCGCTGCGCCTGACCATGAACCCGCCGGAGCATCTTGTCGGACGTTGCCTGGGCACGGTGACGTATCAGGTGTGCGCCAGTGCCGACTATGCCCGTCGGCATGCAGGCCATGAACTGGCCGACCTGACCTGGATTGCGCCGGATGACTTTTTGCCCGACCACCCCACCGTGGCCTGGCGCCGTGAGCATCTGCCGGGCGTGCGTCCCGGTTATCGCTGCAACAGCATGCAGTCGGTGACGGCATTGGTACGCGCCGGGCTTGGGGTGGCGGCGTTGCCGGATTTCCTGATCGACGACGGCTTGCAACGGCTGGGCCCCGCTTTGGCAGGACATGACACGGCGCTGTGGCTGTTGACGCGCCCTGATTGCCGGGCGTTGCGTTCGGTGGTGACGCTGTTTGATGAGCTGGGGCGACACGTGCGCTGGCTGCGCCGTTAGGTTTTGCGCACAAAGTGCTCATGCATTTCACTGGTCAGGGTTTCGATACGCTCGGTCAGCTGTTTGGTCATTTGCGTCAACCGCGTGTTCTGCTCCAACAGCTCCAGCAGCTGTTGGGTGGTCTGTTCCGCTTGGGCCTGGCGTGCGGTATTGGCCGTGGCCAGAGCTTCGCGGTGCTGCGCGTCGGCGTCGGACTGGGCTTTGTCGCGTGCTGCCTGGCGCGTCTGGGCCAGCAGGATCAGCGGCGCGGCATAGGCCGATTGCAGGCTGAAGGCCAGGTTGAGCAGGATGAAGGGGTAGACGTCGAAGTGGGTGACGCCGGTCGCGTTCAGCACCACCCACAGCACCACAATGGCGGTTTGCGCGCCAAGGAACGTTGGGGTGCCAAAGAAGCGCGCGAAGGCTTCGGCCTTGAGGGCAAAGGTATCGTTGCCAAAGGTCGGCGCCAGGTGAGCGTGGTGGCGATGGAAACGCAGGTGGTCGACAGGGATCGGGTCGGGTTTATCTGAGGTCATGGCAGGCTCGAGTCGATGGCGTAGGGCTTACGCACTATAGACCGAGCCTCCCGGCCAGGCACATGAAGAAGCCGTCAGCGATTGCCCCGCTCGTTGGCGAACGCGCTCACCGCCTGCACCGCCTCGCTGGTGCCTTCACGAATCTGCAGGATCACCGTACCGGCCTGGTTGGCCAGCTCCACGCCCTGAGCCGCACGGTCGCGGGTGGCGTCCATGCTGTCGATGGCCTGGCGGGTTTCGTCCTGGATCATGGCGATCATGCCGGAAATTTCCGCCGTGGAGCCGCTGGTGCGCGCCGCCAATTGGCGGACCTCATCGGCGACCACGGCAAAGCCACGGCCTTGCTCGCCTGCGCGGGCGGCCTCGATGGCGGCGTTGAGGGCCAGCAGGTTGGTCTGGTCGGCGATCCCGCGAATGGTGTTGACGATGGTGGTGATCTGCTGCGACCGCTCGCCCAGCTTGGCGATCAGTTGCGAGGAAGCGTCAATATCCACGGCGATTTCGCGCATGCCGGTGGCGGTTTTCTGAATCACGTCGGCGCCTTTTTCGGCCATGTCCTGGGTATTGAGCGACAGGTGATACGCCTGCGCAGCGCTTTGCGCGTCAGCGGCATGCTGTTGCACACGGGCGGTGACGTCCGACGCAAACTTCACCACCTTGCACAGACGCCCGCTGGCGTCGTACACCGGGTTGTAGTTGGCTTCGAGCCACAGCGTGTTGCCGTGTTTGTCCACGCGCTCGAACTGGCCGTTGAACAGTTCACCCTGGTTCAGACGTTTCCAGAATTCGCTGTAGGCGGCGCTGCCGGCCAGCTCGGGTGTGCAGAACAGGCGGTGATGCTTGCCCTGGATCTGCGCCAGGCTGTAGCCCATGCGCTGCAGGAAGTTCGCATTGGCGGTGATGATGGTGCCATCGAGGTTGAACTCGATCATCGCCATGGCGCGGTCGATGGCTTGCAGCTTGGCGTTGGCTTCACTTTCGGCCTGCAGGCGCGGGGTGACGTCCAACGCGTATTTCACCACTTTGATCACGCGCCCGGCTTCATCCTTTACCGGGTTGTAACTGGCTTCCAGCCACACCGATTGGCCATTGGCGCCCACTCGCTCAACGGTGCCCGACTCGAATTGGCCGTTGCGTAGATGCGTCCACAGCTGGTTGTACTCGGCGCTGCGGGCGAACGCCGGTGTGCAGAACAGGCGGTGGGGTTGGCCCAGGATCTGTTCGGCGCGATAGCCCATGGTCTTGAGGAAATTGTCATTGGCGCGCAGCACCGTGCCCTGCGTGTCGAATTCGATGACCGCCATGGAGCGCTCGATCGCGTCCAGCAGGCTGGCTTGTTGGGCATTGGTGTGTTGCAAGGCGGTGATGGTTTTTTTGTAAGCATTGAATAGCATGGTCGGAAGCTCGAGCAGGCATGCGTATGAGGATTCCATGTAGATGCGCCTGACCCCGTAGGGCATCTGGGCCTTACGGTTGACTTGCTCATTGCCAGCTTCCTTGTGCTGACAGAGGGGTGGAACAACGGGTTCAGAGTGATCGGCCAGCCAAGAAGTTCGCCGCTTTGGGGGCGTATTTCATGATCATGCGACCAATGGCGGCATTATGCTATCGCGGCAGGCTGGCGGAAGAAAATTCAGACGAAGCGTTGTAAGACGACTCAGGCCGGACGGCGTACCGTCAGCGGTGAGCATTGACCTCATAACCTGCCAGGAACAGATCGATCGCCGATTCGATCACATGGGCCTGGGACGCTGTATCGAGGGTAGGTTGGCCAAGGGTAATCTGCGGCCAGAATGCGAAGGCCTTGAGCAGGCTTTGTACCTGGTGAGCGGCGAACGCCGGGTCGTCGCCACTCAGCCGGCCGTCTTCCTGGGCGGCGCGTATCCACAGGGTAAAGCCTTCTTCACGGGCGCTCAGGCGGTTGACCATGTCCTGGGCGCGTGCCGGCGAATGAATGGTGGCCGCAATGGCCACGCGCGCCAGGTCGAGGAAGTTGGTATCCGACATCATCTTCATTTTCGCTTCCAGCAACTGGCGCAATTGATCGCGCAAGGGTTGGTCGCGGCTGTAGGCCACATCCAGTTGCGCGGCGCTGCTGGCCCACAATTTGTGCATGATTTCGGCAAACAGCTCTTCTTTACTGGGGAAGTGGTTGTACACCGTACGCTTGGAAACCCCGGCAGTGGCGGCGATCCTGTCCATGCTGGTGACCTCGAAGCCATTTGCGCGAAATTCGGCAATGGCCGCCGTCACGATAGCTTCGCGTTTACGGTCGGTGAGGCGTGGGGAGGCATTCATGGAGGGCGTTCGGCTCGAAGATGAAGTTACACTCGGTAGTTTACTTGTTCAGGATTTTGTTGCAATGTAGAAACTACACTGTGCAGTGTAATTCATCCGCAGACGTAGGAGTCACTGTGTAATGGGCACCCTTTCAACCCGTCTCGATCCCGCACCCACTGCGCGCAAGCCTGCCGAGCGGGAGCAGGGGCATTTTCATAACGATGCGCCGGTGCCGCACGGTGGCTTTGGCAAGACATTGCGTATCTTTTGGAACATGTTGTTCAACAAACCGCGTACGACACGGCCTGTGGGCAATATCCCGGTACAGCGCCTGACGCGCGAACACCTGATGGCAGCCCCTGACCACAGTGTGTTCCGCCTGGGCCATTCAACCGTGTTGCTGAAAATGCGCGGTAAGTTCTGGATCACCGACCCGGTATTCGCCGAGCGCGCCTCGCCGTTCAGTTGGGCCGGCCCCAAGCGTTTCCACCAACCGCCTATCAGCCTTGAAGAGTTGCCGCCGTTGGAGGCGGTGATCCTGTCCCACAATCACTACGACCACCTTGACCGCGCGGCGGTCGTGCAATTGGCCGACAAGACGCGCTGCTTCCTGGCGCCTTTGGGGGTGGGAGACACGCTGGTCAAATGGGGTGTGGATGCCGGCAAAGTGCGGCAACTGGACTGGTGGCAGGGCACCGAGGTCGATAGCATTCGTTTTGTTGCCACGCCGGCGCAGCATTTTTCCGGGCGTGGCCTGTTTGATGGCAACCAGACCCTGTGGTGTTCCTGGGTGATGATCGATGACGCGCGGCGGATTTTTTTCAGCGGCGACACGGGGTATTTCGACGGTTTCAAGCGGATCGGCGAGCAATACGGACCGTTTGACCTGACCCTCATGGAGACCGGGGCCTACAACGTCGACTGGCCTCACGTGCATATGCAGCCGGAGCAGACATTGCAGGCGCATATCGACCTCAAGGGCCGTTGGCTGCTACCAATTCACAACGGTACGTTCGACCTGGCGTTCCACGCCTGGCACGAGCCGTTCGACCGCATCATGGCACTGGCTTGGGAACGCAATGTGTCGATCACCACCCCGGCCATGGGCCAGGCGTTCAGGCTCAACCAGCCCGAGCGAGGGCATGCGTGGTGGCTGGAAGTAGAGAGTCATGATGCAAAAGAACACGCTGCGGGCTAATTGACGAGCGTGTGGAAAAAGGTATTTTCAGGGTGTTTCAACGCTGCGACAAACGTCGGAAGGGAGTGCGATGATCCCTCGGAAATTTAATTTCAGGGAGACGTTGTCATGAGCGACGACTGCAAGAAACTATGGCGATTGGGCATACCCTGCTTCTCGGCGGCGTCGCACGCCGTTGAGCAGGGGAGCGTTGATCCTGGCTCTTCCAGCACCACGGCGGCGCGTACCGATAACGCCAACCCCGGTGCTATCGTCTTCGGTGCCGCATGCGCTGAGGGCGCGGTGCTCATACCCGGCTACAATGCTTTGGCGCCCATGATCAAACCCCCGCGCGACCCTGCCTTATCACTGATTGCCATCAGTGGTGTCGACCCCACTGAGCCCGTGATGGTTGAAGTCCCCCTGGTGCAAAACAACAGTGCTTCGCGTGCATCCCTGGTACTGGAGGGGTGGCGTATCGGTTATGCCAGCCGCTATGTACGCGGTGGTCATATCGAACCCGCCGACCACAGTGCGACCCTGCAGCGAGCGTTCGTCATCCTGCGCCAGGCGGGCGTGCAGTTGGTGGCAGTGGACGTGCAGTGTACGAGCGACCCGCTTGAATCCGGCACGGCCATTGATGAGCTTGCGACCCGCCATCGTCTGGATGCCTTGATATCAGACGAGCAAAGCCAGGCGTTTCATGCCGCGTGTGCAAGCGGCTACCCCAGTGGCTGCCAGGCACTGGAAGACGGCGCCAGGCTTTGGTTTTATGGGGCCCGCTGGGCGGGCGAGCGGGTGAGGGTTGTACTGCGAACTTATGCTCAACTGATATCACCCAGCGCACCTACAGCGCTGATGGAATGATCATACCGGGCGGTAGGATTAGCGCTGTACAGCGCTGCCGGAACAACCTCTTAGACTGCCGCCGGGTTATCGCAAGATAGCCCTCATTCAGTCACTTACAGGGGTATTTCATGATCGGACCCGTTTCGGCAGGTGGGTGGGCGTCAGGCCTGTTGCAAGAACTTTCAAATCCGCCGCAGGGCTTCAAGGGCGCCTGTCAAATGGCAGGGGAGATGGCCAGCCAGGGCGGGGTCACCTCAGAGTCGCTGGTGAAGGACTCATTCAGACAAATCGCTAATATTGACCGTGGCCTGCAGGGTGGTAACGCGTTTGTAGAAACCAACCCGGATGCCCTCAACGATGCCAGGGCTCGCGATCTGGAACGTAAAAGAGGCCATGTGCGCGGGTATCTGCACGGCGTTCCCATTGCCCTCAAGGACGTGTTCGAAACCAGGGACCGTATGCAAACAAGCGGTGGTTCCAGGGCTTTGGTGGGAAAGGCCGCCTCAAAGAATGCCAAGGTCGTGGATAACCTGCTAAGGGCGGGGGTGGTAGTTGTAGGTAAAACGAATATGAGCGAACTGTCCAACTTCCGCTCTGAACTGCCGCTGGATGGCTGGAGCTCGCGAGGTGGTCAGACGCTCAATCCCCATCGCCTGGGAGGGCAGGTGGCAGGATCGAGTTCCGGTTCTGCCGTGGCGGTTGCCCAAGGGCATGTGCCGCTGGCACTGGGGGTGGAAACCAGCGGTTCGGTCATTACTCCTGCGGCCTACAACGGCGTTTTTGGCTTGAAAACCTCCGTTGGCTTGCTGAGTACCGAGGGTGTCATGACCAGTTCACACATGGATACGATTGGCACATTCACCCGCAATGTCTGCGATGCGGCAGAAGCACTCAACGCCATGACCGAGACCCGCGCCTACACCGAAGGCCTGCGCTCAGATGCATTGAAGGGCAAGCGCATCGGCTACACGCCGGTGCCCGAATTGTCCGAAGAGGATGCAAGGGACCCCGCGAAGCGCGCCGACAGCAAGCATTACTCAGAGGCGCTTGAGGTGTTGCGGTCTCAAGGCGCGATCCTGGTGCCCGTGGGTACGCTTGAGGATGGCGTCGAAGAGGGAACCTACGCCGATTACAACGAAGCATTGTTTTCAGACGTCAAGCATCACTTGGAAGAGTACCTTGCCGGGCGCGAAGGTTTGCCCGTCAAATCGCTTACGGAGCTGATTGCATTCAATCAGCGTAACCAGCAACCCGGTGAGCCTGACCAGAAGGTGTTGGAGCTTATCAATGGCCTGGAAACGACTCAGGACCAGCGCGATAGGCTGTGGGAGAGCGTCCTCCCTCTTTTTCAGAAAACCATCGATGATCCGATGAAAGAGCACAAGCTCGACGCCATGGTGTCGAATTTTCTCTCGAACAATTATTTTTTCAGCGCAGCGGCAGGCTACCCCGGAATGTCCGTTCCGTCCGGCATGGATGATGAAGGTATGCCAACTGCACTTTACCTTTACGGGGCGGCCAACAGCGAGGCGACATTACTGTCGGCTGCCTACGTTTATGAGCAAGCCACACAGGCGATCAAAGAACCGGCATTCCTCCCCGGCACTCCGTTTACGCCGGCACCCGTAACGGCAGATAGCGCCGCTGAGGTACCTGCAGGCAACGTCTGAATGTGATCCAACCTCTGCCCGATGGCATACGGCAGAGGTTGTCCCCGTGCGGTCAACCGACAAATAATGCACAGGGCTGCGCCACTGCTGGCCCGATGTCGGCGTGGCGTGAACTCAATGTCATGGAGAGAAAACCATGGCCTGTAGAATTCACATCCTTGGCGCTGCGGGCGCCGGTACGTCCACCCTGGGCAAGGCGTTGGCCGACCGCCTGAATGTGGCCTTTTTCGACTCGGACTTCTATTACTGGCAGCAAACCCCGGAGCCGTTCTCTGCTGCCCGACCCAAAGGTGAGCGCATCCGCCTGCTGCAGGAACACACCGCACGCCATGAAGGTTGGGTGTTGTCCGGCTCGCTATGCGGATGGGGGGATACCATGATCCCGCTGTTCACCCACGTGGTCTTTCTGCGCCTGGACCCCGACGTCCGCCTGCATCGCCTGCGCGTGCGAGAACAACAGCGCTACGGCGACCAGATACTCGAAGGTGGCAGCCGCCATGCAAACAGCGCTGCATTTCTTGACTGGGCCGCGCGTTACGACGACGGCAACCACAGCCTGCGCAGTTTGCGTCGGCATGAAAGCTGGTTGAAACCACTGAGTTGCCCGGTGGTCCGGCTGGACTCTACGCGCCATTCGGTTGAGGCGTTGGCGAGTCAATTGATGCAGTGGGTGAGCCCAGCAAGCGGGAGATAATGCCAGGTGTGGCAGGCTCGGCCGATACGACGTCGAACCGGCGTTTACTCATTCCCCATCCGGGTGCAAACCCCGGGAAAAACACCAGCCCTTGGGCCTCCAGACAAAACGCCAGGGCCAGTCGAGTTTCATCCTCGACATCGCCATGGCTCTCCAGTTGTTGAACGGCCTGCACCGCCACGCCAGCCTGGCGGGCCAGTTCTTCGCGGCTCCAGCCCAACATGACACGGGCCTGGGCGCTGTGTTTGGCGGTGAATTGATGAAGGACGATCTGCTGTTCTACGAAAGAGCTCATTGCCAGAGAGGACATGGGGATTTCTCCAGGTTCGACAGGGGAGGCACAACTATACTGTGTTTTTATACAGTTGTTCCTACCGCTCATCAACTCAGGGCAATGGCTGGCGTTCCAGCTTGCGCCTACTCCACGCCGGGCGCCTCGCGAATGATCAGGTGATCCAGGTTTTCAATATTGGCACTGAATACCCCGAACGTTTGCTCGGGGTTCTTCTTGCTTGGCACGTGCTTGAGCTGCGGCGTGACGCCATAGAAAAAGCAATACAGCGCTTGCTCGCTGGCTGCTGCGGCCTTGATCTGTTCCAGGAAAGCCGTGCGCTTGCGATAGTTCTCGATGAGCTTTTTGCTCAGGTAGACGTTGACGGCGTAGGGCTTTTTGTCGAGCCATACCTTCTTTTCGAAGTCGATGCGAAAGCTGCTGGTGTAGTCCTTGATGGCCTTGATCCTGCCCCAGTAGATCAGGCCCTTGTTGTCCTGCAGGTATTCGATTTTTTTGAAGAACGCCCAGTACGTCGCCGTGTGCTCGCCGATTTTCAACGGCATTGATTTGAGCGTGTCCTTGTCATCGATATTTGACACGTAGCACTCCACCGGGTGGGCGAATACGCTGGTTTTGTCCGGGGTGGTGTCGTTGTTGCCGTGGGATGTGGCGACGCGATTTGAAGGGGCTTTCGTTGGTTCTTGCAGGGCGACGTTCTCGGTGCCTGTCAGGTGGCTCTTACGGTCGTATTGGCGCCGTGTCAGCACAAACTCCGAAGGGAAGTTTTCCTCGCGATCGTCATCGCTTTCACCGGCCGCGTTCCGGTGTGCGCTGGCGTAGCGGCAACCCTCGATATGCCGGGTGCCGGTCTTGTTCTTGAAGTGCGGCGTGCGCTTGTAGTTGACGTTCTTTGCGTTGAACGTACTCAGTGTATTGCCGGTATCGAACGCCGCGCGGCAGACATCGTTGGGGCAGAGAAAGTGGTCTGTGTCGGAATCGAAATCGGCGGTTTCGTCGAAATTCAGGTCTCGTACATCATAGATCGACAGCTTGTCATCGAGACTCAGGCTGTAGGCCGTGTCGAATTTCATGGGGCTCGGGTCCGTGAGAGGTTTGGCTATTAATAGCGAGAACCTGCGCAAATATCAGCAAGAACTTGCAACCCGTCGCCCACTCAGGAAACACAGGGTTCCGCCGGCTGCGGTCAATGCCGCCAGGGCATAAAACATGCTGGCCGGCGTCACATTGATCAGCAGGTACCCACACATCACCGGGCTCATCGCTCCGCCAAACGCCGCCAGGTTCTGCGCGCCGTAGTAACTGCCCCGCAGTGCATCGGGTGCGATGGTGTCGATAAACAGAAATTCTGCGGGGTAGATAATCATCTCGCCCAAGGTGAATACGAACATCGCCAGGCACCAACTGACCAGGCTGTCGGCCAGGCTGAACCCCATCAACCTGAGAATAAACAGCAAGGTGCCCAGCGCAATCCAGTGGCGTAACTGCTCGCGTTTGAGAAAACGGCCAATCTGGTACTGCAGCAAAATCACCGTGAGGGCGTTGCAGGCCAGCACTGCGGACAGAATCTTCAAGGCGGCTGCGGGCTTGTAGGCAACCAGTAGAAACTGCGACAGATACAGGGTGTAGCGCCCGTGGACAATGGTGCTCAACAAACTGCCGCTGGTGAAGAGGATCAGCGTGCGGTCGCTGCGCAAGGTCTGCAGGGTGCGCAGAAAGCTTTGCGGTTTATGACGGGTATCCCGTGCGGTCGGGGCAATGCCGACCATCAGGAACAGGCTGCCAAAAGCAATCGCGCTGGCGATCAGGAACGGCGCCCAGGGCAATTGGCCGGCGATCACCACGCCGACCATGGGGCCGGTGGCATAGCCGACGTTGGTCAGGGTGTAGCGCAGGGAAAACACTTTGGCGCGCTCACCCACCGCGAGGTTTTCGCTGATGATCGCCTTGGAACCGATCAGGAACAGCGCCGACGCGGCTTCAGCGATCACCAGGGTCAGGGTGGTGAGGTAGAGGTTGCTGGCAAACGTCAGCAACAGAAAACCGATGGAACTGGAGAGCATAGCCAGGATCAGCAGCTTGCGCTTTTCCAGGCGGTCGATGATATAGCCGCCGTACAGACCGAGCAACGTGGCGATAAACACGGCAACGCCCATCAGCAGACCGATGTCCTGCTGGTTGAGGCCCAGGCGGGTACTCAGCCAGAGGGCCAGCAGTGGGCTGGTCATGGAACGGCTGACCACGATGGTCACCGAGCAAATCAACAGGCGGCGAATTACCAGGGAGTAGGTGGCCACAGTGGGGGAGAGCATCCTTGTTGTTGCTTAAGATCACACAGATCCAATGTGGGAGGGGGCAAGCCCCGGTACAAACCGGGGACATCGTTTACATTTCTAACCGGAGACATGGTTTACAGGTTAATACGCATGATCAGGAGGTAACTGATCATGCCCTGGAACCAAGAGTCTCCGATGAATCAACGAATCAGACTGGTCGCTGACTGGCTTTCTGGTAACTACACCAAAAGCCAGCTGGCGCGCCGCTTTAACGTAAGCCGGCCTACCGTCGACAAATGGATCGGCCGGCACAATGGCGATTTAAAGTCCTTAGCCGAACTGTCCCGACGCCCTCACAACAGCCCCAATAAAACCGACAATGAGATCCTGACCCGCGCGTTGGCGTAGTAGATGTTTTGCGCGTTGTGCAGCAGCTCCGAGTACTGGATCACGCTGGCCAGGCTGGTCATTTTCACCATGCTGATGAACTCGTTGCCTACCGGCGGAATGATCACGCGCATGGCCTGCGGCAGAATGATCCTGCGCAGCGCCTGCAGGCTCGGCATGCCGATCGACTTGGCCGCTAAGCCCCAATCTAAGCCCCACCACCATTCAAATGTAGGAGCTGTCGAGCCCCAGCGAGGCTGCGAGGGGATGGACTCGGTATCCTGTTAAACCCATAAATCCGCAGCGCCTCTCTAGGGGTCGTTAGCGTTTTCACCTAAAAAATGGAATTGTTAGCAGATTCAACTGCGCGTTAGCGTTTTCATGAACACAAAATTAACGTTTTCGCCTACTATTCTCCAATCGTTATCGTTTTTTAGCGCTCGTTAGGGGATTCGACAATGCAAGTAGGTTTCAAGGTGCTCGCGGACCGCTACCGTATCGCGCTTGCGCAGCCCCTACGCGTCGAATCGGTCATTGGCACGGCCCGCATGAGCCACGAGAGCAATGGTCGGGTTGAACGCAAGTATCCCGTCAGCTACCAACCGTCAGACGACTTTGCAGGGCATTTCGAGTTCGGACTCAAGTACGAAGAAATCCACCTCGAATTCCTCGCGCGCCTGTTTGCCGCCGTTGGCCCTGAGCCAGTCGAAGCCTGGTGCCGGAAAACGCCCTTTGGTCAATACGCCCGCCGTACCGGATTCCTGTACGAGTGGCTGACCGGAAGGCATCTTGATGTGCCCGATGTCGTCAATGGCGGCTATGTCGATGCTGTTTCGGCCCAGCATTACCTGACCCGCGTTGAGCCACTGCGGATACGGCGCTGGCGCATTAACGATAACCTTCCCGGTGTGCCAGCGTTCTGCCCTCTGGTCCGTCGTACCCAAGCCGTACAAGAAGCGCTGCAGTTTGATCTCGGCGCGGCACTGCGCGAGCTGAACCAAACCTTTGGCCCCGATATCCTGATGCGTACGGCCAGTTGGCTGACGTTCAAAGAGTCGCGTGCCAGCTTTCTGATCGAGAGAGAGGCCGACAAAGCCGACAGGATCCAACGGTTTGCCCACGTGATCGCCAAGTACTGTGGCGATATCGAGGATCCGTTGAGCAACGAAACCCTGCACAGGTTGCAAGCCGGAATCCTGGGTGAGGACGCGCTCGGGTTGGGCTTGCGCCGCTCGCCAGTCTTCGTGGGGCAGGCGACGATGCGCGAGGACATCGTGCACTACATTGCGCCGCCATTTGAGGGGCTGACGCAACTGCTCGACGGCCTGAAAGCATTCGAGTTGGCCACGCGGGGAGCCGAGCCGTTGGCCCGGGCGGCGGTAATCGCTTTCGCTTTTGTGTATATCCACCCCATGCGGGACGGTAATGGTCGAATCCATCGCTTTCTGATCAACGACACCTTGATCCGTGATAAGGCGGTGCCGGATGGCGTGATCCTGCCGGTATCCGCCACGATCACCAGTTCGCTTGATTTCCGGGCGCGTTATGACCGGACGCTTGAGGTATTTTCGCGGCCATTCATGCAACGCTACGCCGCGTCCTATCGGTTTGGCGAACTCGCGGTCTACGAGGATGGCACCCGCAGCAACCTGGTCTTCGACGACTACGAGGACGCGCAATTCGCGTGGCGGTATCCCGACTTGACCGAGCATGTCCTTTATACGGCAGAGGTTGTAGCGCATACGGTGCGTACAGAAATGGCTGATGAAGTGCGTGCGTTGATCGTTTTTCAGCGCGCCCAGCAGCGGCTCAAGAACGTGCTGGAAATGCCGGACCAGGACGCAAACCGCGTCATTCGCTCTCTAAAGGAAAATGGCTGGCAGCTATCGGGAAAATTGAAGAAAGCCTATCCGCAGTTGGACGCGGCGCCCTTGGCCGAACGGGTTGTGGAAGCAGTGCGATCTGCGTTTGAAGAACGAGAGTCGGATAGCGGCGACGAATGATCGGGCCCAGGCCCATGTGACGATTCAACCCAGCCTCACACCGATCAAATGTGGGAGCTGTCGAGCCCCAGCGAGGCTGCGAAGAGATCGACTCGGTGTTTCTCTGAACCTGCCATCCGCATCGATACATTTTCCGCCTAGGCAACAGGCTAACTGACTTGTATCGTCTACAGCCAACTTATAGGAGGGATGCCATGACTCAAACAAAAAACAGCACCCCAGCAGAAAACCCTTGGGACAGCTACTTCCTCAATGGCGAATTAGTTTCTAACGATTTTATGTCTGAGGATGACCGATTGGATGATCTGGAATTAAGGCAGGTAATCCAGCAGCGGCTGAAGGCTATAGAAAACGCTCGTAAGTCTCAAATTCGATATCGACTGGTACCGTTCGCAGAAAAGCCCAATTTTTTAAGAGTGGGCTTTATCAAAAGGCATTGAGGTAGCCTGGTTTAATCGCTCAACCCCAAGCACCCCATGCTAGTGCGCGACACTCAAGCCTAAATCGCTCAACCGTGGGAACTCTCGAGCCCCAGCGAGGCAGCGATGGGATCGACTCGGTGTCCCCGCCGATCCCCATGCCCCGCATCACCGCTGCAACCGAGCCCGCCTTTTCTTCTTCGCATGAAAATGCCGAAAATGCGCATCCTGCGCCGCCGCCAGCAACTCCCGATCACCACGCGTATCGCCCCAGGCCCTGAGCCGATACTCCCCCAGGTCCCCATACACCGCTTCAAGCCGCAGCACCTTGTTCTCACAGCGGCAATTATTCCCCGTGAGCTTACCGGTCAGCACCCCGTCCACCACCTCAAGCTCAGTCCCGATCAAGCGGATCCCCAGCCGATCGGCAAATGGCTGCAACACCAACGCCGGCGACGCCGAACACAGCGTCACCACCGCGCCCGAGCCCAACTCCTGCTCCACCGACAACACCCCCGCCGGACGCATCAACCGCGCCCAATTGCGCTGGCAATACTCCTCGGCCTTCTGCTGCACCCACGCCTTCTCCACCCCGGTCATAAAGGTGCGAATCAACTGCGCCTTCAACTCATCCCGGCTGATCTGCCGCACCAAAAAACGCAGCCCCGGCACGGCCAGCTTCACCATCCGGCCATAAAACGCGCCAGTGCCAAAGGCAAACTTGAGGAAGGGCACAAAACTGTCGTGGTGGGTGAGGGTGCCGTCGAAGTCAAAGACGGAGAGTACTTTGGCGTCGATGGGGCCGGCTTCGAGCATGTCTGGGTTCACGGGTTGGCCTCGGTCCTATCAAGTATTTTTTCGAATGTGCATCAGGTGTGACAGCAGGAGTCTACTCCCGTGCCAATCTTCCGATTTTGGCGTAAAGCCCTTCGGTGAAAGCCTCCCGATCGCTCGACCGGTGGCAACGCTGATGGCAATTGGGGCACAAGGCTACAGCATTGGAGATGCGATCCGAACCCTTCTGGGCGAGGTGCTTGATGTGATGTACTTCAAGAAATGGCAGACCGTCGACCTCGAACGGCGCGTTTGAACCGCAGCCTTCGCAGATGCCGTTGGCTTCTTTCAACACCCAAGCGCGTACTTTCGGGTCGCGAACGAAGGCTGTGCTGAACGTGGATACCTTCTGCGGTTGGGCAATGCCGTCCGGGAGTTTTGAGAAGGTTTGCTGCTGCAGTTTGGACGCGCGGCGGATAAGCGTTTGCTCATCGGCGGTTTGGGCAGCGTCTTCGGATTCGAACACGCCCTGTGCAGCGAGGGCGTGGCGGATGCGTTGCTCTACGCCGGAGCCCACGTTCTTGGCGGGTTTATAGCCCTCAATACGATCCCAACCCATACGGACCAGCACGGTGGAAATGTTTTGCATACGGAATTCGATGGAGCCCTTCGCACGGCCTGCCACCGGGCCTTCGCGTAGAAGCCGGTTCTCGAGGGCTTTGTTGAAAAGTTGGCCGCTCTTTTCCCAGGCCAACATCTTTAGATACGCCTCGACCGCCGCTGCCAGCTCCGCGTCGCTCCAATCCGTTTTGTCTTTCGTAATGTCCATGCAGCCGCCGAGGGTGGAAAACCCTCGGACGATACTGAGTAGCCATTATGGCGTCTACGAAATTTCTTACTTGTCCGTAGGAAACGCCGGGCGAATACGTCAGTAGACTCGCTGGCTGATTCGGAACGATTGTATGAGCTTGCGCCATCACGGCGTGTTCTCGGTCTCTTTCCGGTAGGTTCTATTCACCAGCAAATACGGCATGTCTCGAAGACGAATCCAGCCCTCATCCTGCCAATGCAACAGGTTCAACGACATCTCTGGCCAATCCAGCATGCTCAATAAGGGGCGCTCTATCGTTCGTGCCTGGCGATTGTCTCGCAACGTCGGAACAACTTCGTGAGTCAGCCAGCTACGTAGCAAGCGGTTTCCCGGTATGTAGTGATAGACCAGCAATGCATAGGCGCCGGATTCACTGATCATTAACATTTCTTCCGGCTGACCGTGGAATAGCAGGTTTATGGTTCTTTTTTGATCTTCATCAAGCTTGCGAGTCGTTCGCTCATCCAAGCGCCATCCCATCAAACGACCAAGATCGCGAGCGCAGAACCAAGGTTGGTTTTCCAGCAGAAGAGTATGTAAATGAAGACTGTGACGAGTGAAAACAATGGCGATAAACGGTTCAGCCGCGACTGCTTCTTTGGCGACCGGTAAGTTGGATTGATGTTGTTTGGACATTCCCTATGACCTCTACGTGGTTTCTGAAGGGCCAGAACCCAGCGTAGAGAGTGGGGTTTTAAGAAACTCCAACCGACCAAGCCTCATTGCAGCGTGAATTCCGCATGACTGACATCGAGCGGAATTTTTGCTGTGTGAGTTAGGCTTGCTTCTACGTTGGGCGTTTCTTAGGCACCGGCGGATGAGCCTAGGTAACATCGACATTCGCATCAACCCTTCCATGGATGATCGTCTTGTAGGAGGGGTCCTATTCAGTCAGCGTGCATAAAAAAGCCCTGAACAAGTCAGGGCTCTTTAGTGTTACTTGGCTTGGAAATCAGTCCCAGCTCAATGCACCACCCGTCTGATACTCGATCACACGAGTTTCAAAGAAGTTTTTCTCTTTCTTCAAGTCCATGATTTCACTCATCCACGGAAACGGGTTAGTCGTCCCCGGATACTCTTCCTTCAACCCAATCTGCGACAGGCGACGGTTAGCGATGAACTTGAGGTAATCCTCCATCATCGCCGCATTCATCCCCAGCACCCCGCGAGGCATGGTATCCCGCGCATATTCAATCTCCAGCTGCGTCCCCTGCAGAATCATCTGGGTCGCTTCTTCCTTCATCTCGGCATCCCACAAATGCGGATTCTCGATCTTGATCTGGTTGATCACATCGATCCCGAAGTTCAGGTGCATCGACTCATCGCGCAGGATGTACTGGAACTGTTCGGCCACGCCGGTCATTTTGTTGCGGCGGCCCATGGACAGGATCTGGGTGAAGCCGCAATAGAAGAAGATGCCTTCCAGCACGCAGTAGTAGGCGACCAGGTTGCGCAGCAGCTCTTTGTCGGTGTCGACGGTGCCGGTTTCGAACTTCGGATCGGAGATCGAGCGGGTGTACTTCAGACCCCAGGCGGCTTTTTTAGCGACCGATGGGATCTCGTGGTACATGTTGAAGATCTCGCCTTCATCCATGGCCAACGATTCGATGCAGTACTGGTAGGCGTGGGTGTGGATCGCTTCTTCGAAGGCCTGGCGCAGGATGTACTGGCGGCATTCGGGGTTGGTGATCAGGCGGTACACGGCCAGCACCAGGTTGTTGGCAACCAGGGAGTCGGCGGTGGAGAAGAAGCCGAGGTTGCGCATGACGATGCGGCGTTCGTCGTCGGTCAGGCCTTCGGGGTTTTTCCACAGGGCGATGTCGGCGGTCATGTTGACCTCTTGCGGCATCCAGTGGTTGGCGCAGCCGTCGAGGTATTTCTGCCAGGCCCAGTCGTACTTGAAAGGCACGAGCTGGTTGAGGTCGGCGCGGCAGTTGATCATGCGCTTTTCGTCGACGGCGACGCGGGCGGAGGCGCCTTCGAGTTCGGCGAGGCCTTCGGCGACGTCGAGTTTGTCCAGTTCGGCCTTGGCGCGTGCGATGGCGGCCGAATCACTGGCGGTGACAGCGCGGGCTTCGATGGCGGCGGCGGCGCCGGCTCCGTCGAGGCGGTCCATGTTGGCTTCGGTGGCGTGGCCGGCGTTGGCGCCTTTAGCGGCTACTTCGCCTTCTTCTTCTTTGTCGAATTCGTCCCAGCTCAGCATGACGTGTCGTCTCCTGCGTGAGGGCTCAAAGGTGCCCGTGTGAAACCGGATGGTTGGGTGTTCACACGGCCCTTGGGCCGCGGTGGATCTTAAGGAATCGTTTGTTGCAGCTAGCGCACGCATTAAACGGAATAGGGCTACGGGTGCTCTGCGTGAGGCTTGAGGGGCGCAGCGGTAGGTACAAGCTCGCGCGGGATGCCTCAGGGCTGGCTCTTCATCCCTGTGTAAAGGGATATTGCAGGCCCGATTTACCCGCGCATTATAGGGAAAAAATCGGGTTTGTGTTGTGGTGGATGACCGCAGTGGAGAAGCTAAATGTAGATTCTTTCAGCCACAGCACGGGTTTGCAGGGGGATCGCCGCTTGAACGATCTTTAATCGGCGCACAGATGCTTTCACGATCTATGGACGCTTGTGATGCGCTTCGATCTGGCTCACAGATACGGAGGCAAGAGGGGGGCTACAGCATTTACTGCCCCCGCGAGGGTGCGTTACTTTTGAACTGGGAATGTCACATCAAAATTACCGGAAGATATTGATTCTTCAGTTTGCGAGTTGATTAATTCAAAGGAGCCTGTGGCACGGCCTAAGTTTTCATCCCAGTCGCATTTAACATTTCCCGTATTGGCGCTCCAGGCGGAAGTGCCAAGTTTGATAGAGGTTTGTACATTGCCTGAGGGTAAGGGGACTGAGCCTTGGTTAAGCGCCTCACGCAGGATGGTGATTTGAATGTAACTGTCGAAGCTTGAAGGTTTTGGTAGGAAATACAAATAAGCTGCTCTCTGGTCAACTTCACCACGGATCTCTTTGAAATGAATGACCGCACTCGCGCTTCCTGTAGCTTGAGCTATATCGCGCGGGTCTTTTTTTAAAGTGGTCATGGGTTGTGCTCCTCAGTCGTTGCGTATGATTTTGTCTTGGTGCCTCCTTCTTGAGGCGACAGGCATGACAAACTCGGGACCTCATTCAAGCACGCATTGGATACTGAGGTAACTGTCAGAATTGACAGGTTTTGAGAAGTAATTGGAATTGCCTGAGGTGTTTATCGGAAAAAAACTCATATGCGGGAAAGGAGCAGTGGCTCGGTCATCACTGAGGGCTGGAGTGGCCGCCCGAGATAATGCTCCTCGTCGCAACAATGATTACTTTATATAGACATAGATTTTGATGAGGCGAAGCAAGGGCTGTTATCCGTTAGAGCAACCATTGCCCATCACTTGATAGTTAAGAATATGCCGCTGACCTTGTGAGTCTTCATACTCCATCTTCACCGGTACAACTTCGCATACTTCCGGAATACTGCTCATGGATAATACTTTGGCCACATCCAAGTGAGTGCTATAGGTGTAGTCCTCAACGATCGGTGCATTCTGGCCAGCCAGCTCAGTCGGGGCCTCGTCGGCCAGGGCGGCGGTGGCGCACAAGCTGCTGAGGGCCATAACTAATAGAGCTTTCATTTCTTTATTACCTTCTTCAGGGCGAAAGGGGGCACGGGGCCCTTGTGGGGCCGCATGTGTAACTTAAAAGTTGGGAAGTTCGGATTAACGTGCCTTCGTGGGGGCTGTTACGGTGTTAATCACAGTGCCTTGGTTGGCGGAAGTGATTCTAAGCCTGCGCGTTATATTCATATACCCGTGCTTTTGATAAACACCTTTGGCGGTTTTTGTAACAATCGGTCGATCAAAGTTTTTTCAGCCACCCGCAAAGCGCCGCAGGCCGCGGGCCAGAGCAGCACACAGGCATAGCTGGGCAATTTGTAGGGTCTTGTTACTACCATCGTCGAATGGTTCTATAGGCCTACCCCGGCTACAACAGGGGCCATACAACAACAACTATTGTCACCGAGGTAAGAAAGATGAGTGCGGCTTCCCTGTACCCCGTTCGTCCCGAAGTAGCAGCCAACACGCTGACCGACGAGGCGACCTACAAGGCGATGTACCAGCAGTCGGTGGTCAATCCCGATGGTTTCTGGCGCGAGCAAGCCAAGCGTCTCGACTGGATCAAGCCTTTCACCACGGTGAAGCAGACGTCGTTCGACGATCACCATGTCGACATCAAGTGGTTCGCCGATGGCACCCTGAACGTTTCCTACAACTGCCTGGACCGTCACCTCGCCGAGCGTGGCGACCAGGTCGCGATCATCTGGGAGGGCGATGACCCTGCCGAGAGCCGCAACATCACCTACCGCGAATTGCATGAACAAGTCTGCAAGTTCGCCAACGCCCTGCGCGGCCAGGATGTGCACCGCGGCGACGTGGTGACTATCTATATGCCGATGATCCCCGAAGCCGTGGTCGCCATGCTGGCCTGTACCCGCATCGGGGCGATTCATTCGGTGGTGTTCGGTGGTTTCTCGCCGGAAGCCCTGGCCGGTCGCATCATCGACTGTAAGTCGAAAGTCGTTATTACTGCTGACGAAGGCATCCGCGCGGGTAAGAAGATTCCGCTCAAGGCCAACGTCGATGACGCCCTGACCAACCCGGAAACCAGCAGCATCCAGAAGGTCATCGTGTGCAAGCGCACCAATGGCGCGATCAAGTGGAACCAGCATCGCGACATCTGGTACGAAGACCTGATGAAAGTGGCGGGCACCGTGTGTGCGCCCAAGGAGATGGGCGCCGAAGAAGCGCTGTTTATCCTCTACACCTCCGGCTCCACCGGCAAGCCCAAGGGCGTGCAGCACACCACCGGCGGCTATCTGCTGTATGCGGCCCTGACCCATGAGCGCGTGTTCGACTACCGCCCGGGCGAAATCTACTGGTGCACCGCCGACGTCGGCTGGGTCACCGGCCACACTTACATCGTCTACGGCCCGCTGGCTAACGGCGCGACGACGCTGCTGTTCGAAGGCGTGCCGAACTACCCGGATATCACGCGGGTGGCGAAGATCGTCGACAAGCACAAGGTCAATGTCCTCTACACCGCGCCGACCGCGATCCGCGCGATGATGGCGTCGGGCACCGCCGCCTGCGAAGGCGCCGACGGCAGCAGCCTGCGCCTGCTGGGGTCGGTGGGCGAGCCGATCAACCCGGAAGCCTGGGACTGGTACTACAAGAACGTCGGCCAATCCCGTTGCCCGATTGTCGACACCTGGTGGCAGACCGAAACTGGCGGCAACATGATGAGCCCGTTGCCGGGCGCCCATGCGCTCAAGCCGGGTTCGGCGGCGCGGCCGTTCTTTGGCGTGGTGCCGGCGTTGGTGGACAACCTGGGCAACCTGATCGAGGGTGCGGCCGAAGGCAACCTGGTGATCCTCGATTCGTGGCCGGGCCAGGCGCGTACGCTGTTTGGCGACCATGACCGTTTCGTCGACACCTACTTCAAGACCTTCCGCGGCATGTACTTCACCGGTGACGGTGCGCGACGTGACGAGGACGGGTACTACTGGATCACCGGGCGTGTGGACGACGTGCTCAACGTGTCCGGCCACCGCATGGGCACCGCCGAGATCGAAAGCGCCATGGTCGCCCACCCGAAAGTCGCGGAAGCGGCGGTGGTGGGGGTGCCGCATGACATCAAGGGGCAGGGCATTTATGTCTACGTCACCTTGATCGGCGGCGAAGAGCCCAGCGAGCAGTTGCGCCTGGAGTTGAAGAACTGGGTGCGTAAAGAGATCGGCCCGATTGCTTCGCCGGACGTGATCCAGTGGGCGCCGGGCTTGCCGAAGACGCGCTCGGGGAAAATCATGCGGCGGATTCTGCGCAAGATTGCCACGGCTGAGTATGACGGGTTGGGGGATATCTCCACCCTGGCCGACCCGGGTGTGGTTGCGCAGTTGATTGAGACGCACAAGACCATGAACGTCGCTTAAGGCGGGGTAGGTGGGACAGAGCCCCATTCGGCGCAGGCCGGGTGGGGCTTTTTTATGGGATCTTGCACACAGTGAAGATCCCTTGTGGGAGGGGGCTTGCCCCCGATGGCAGTGGGTCAGAGGGGCATGTATCAGCTGGCACACCGCTATCGGGGGCAAGCCCCCTCCCACATTTGGATTACATTTCAAGGCGTGTACAGAGGGTGGTCTGGCAGACCTGCATAACCAACAAGCCAATAAATATCGATTTGCGCAGTAGGATATTTCTGAATGTTACCGTCGAACGCAAATGTGTAACCCTGCGCCCAGGCATGAGGCAAACGGCTACGTCCGCGCCCCGAAAAACCGCGTTTCAGACACCCCCGCAAATAAGATTAAACGCCACACTTGCCGTGCCAGAAGGGTTTGCGAATAATAGGCCCGCAATTTGCAGCATTAGCTGGTTTAATATCTTTTGCCTCTGCATAAAATCCAGAGGCTGTCAATGGGCTGGAACCGCTTTCTCGGTGCTTCTGTAAATTGTTGTCGCATTGAGGAAATATCGGCTTTCCGCCTGTCGTTAGAATGCCGATCACTCGCTCGTCGTCGCTGGCACTCTCTGGCGCAGGACGCTGCAACGCTATTCGGTTTCACCTTCGCCGCATCGTGGGCCATGGCTCATACTGCTGTTTTGCCCTATACCGATGGAGTCCCAAGATGAAGAAACTCGTGCTGTTGGGCGCCCTGGCGCTGTCCGTGCTGTCCATGCAGGCTTTCGCCGAAGGCAAGCCACTGAAGATTGGTATTGAAGCCGCTTACCCTCCATTTGCCTCGAAGGCGCCGGATGGCAGCATCGTCGGTTTTGACTACGACATCGGCAACGCCCTGTGCAAGCAGATGGACGTGAAGTGCACCTGGGTCGAACAGGAATTCGACGGCCTGATCCCGGCGCTGAAAGTGCGCAAGATCGACGCGATCCTGTCGTCCATGTCCATCACTGAAGACCGCAAGAAGTCCGTCGACTTCACCAACCGCTACTACCTGACGCCGGCGCGCCTGGTGTTGAAGGAAGGCACCACGGTCAGCGACAGCCTGGATGAACTCAAGGGCAAGAAGATTGGTGTGCAGCGCGGTTCGATCCACGATCGTTTCGCCAAGGAAGTGCTGGCCCCCAAAGGCGCCACGGTTGTGCCTTACAGCTCGCAGAACGAAATCTACCTGGACGTGGAAGCCGGTCGCCTCGACGGCACCGTGGCTGACGCTACCCTGCTGCAGGAAGGTTTCCTCGACACCCCCGCCGGCAAAGGCTACGCGTTCACCGGCCCATCGTTCACCGACGTCAAATACTTCGGCGACGGCGTAGGCATCGCGGTACGCAAGGGCGACCAGGAAAACCTGGACCGTATCAACGCGGCTATCGCAGCGATCCGTGCCAACGGCGAGTACAAGAAAATCCAGGACAAGTACTTCAACTTCGACATTTACGGGCCTGAAGCCAAGTAAATCGTCGCAGCTGTCTGTCTGAAATGGCGCAAGCAACAGAACACTCTGAAGTTTGCGCCATTTTTTCATCCCCCTTTTCGAGGACCTGAATCATGTTGAAAGGCTACGGGGCCGTTATCCTCGATGGCGCATGGTTGACGCTTCAGCTCGCCTTGTCGTCCATGGCCCTGGCCATTGTTCTGGGTCTGATCGGGGTCGCGTTACGCCTGTCGCCGGTGCGCTGGTTGGCCTGGCTGGGTGACTTGTACTCCACGGTGATCCGCGGGATCCCCGACCTGGTGCTGATCCTGCTGATTTTCTACGGCGGTCAGGACCTGCTCAACCGCGTCGCGCCGCTGCTCGGCTACGACGACTATATCGATCTGAACCCCCTGGCCGCCGGTATCGGCACCCTGGGTTTCATCTTTGGCGCCTACCTGTCGGAAACCTTCCGCGGCGCCTTCATGGCCATTCCCAAGGGCCAGGCTGAAGCCGGTCTGGCGTATGGCATGAGCGGCTTCCAGGTGTTTTTCCGGGTGATGGTGCCGCAGATGATTCGGCTGGCGATCCCCGGTTTCACCAACAACTGGCTGGTTCTGACCAAGGCGACTGCGCTGATTTCAGTGGTGGGCCTGCAAGACATGATGTTCAAGGCCAAGCAGGCGGCCGACGCCACCCGCGAGCCTTTTACCTTCTTCCTCGCAGTGGCGGCGATGTATCTGGTGATTACCAGCGTGTCGTTGCTGGCCCTGCGCTACCTTGAGAAGCGCTACTCGGTAGGCGTAAGGGCGGCTGATCTATGATCTTCGACTACAACGTCATCTGGGAGGCCATGCCGCTGTACCTCGGCGGCCTGCTGACCACCCTCAAACTGCTCGCCATCGCGCTGTTCTTCGGCCTGCTCGCTGCCTTGCCCCTGGGCCTGATGCGCGTGTCCAAGCAGCCGATCGTCAATGGTGCGGCGTGGCTGTACACCTATGTGATTCGCGGCACGCCGATGCTGGTGCAGCTGTTTTTGATCTACTACGGGCTGGCCCAGTTCGAAGCGGTGCGGGAAAGCTTCCTGTGGCCGCTGTTGTCCAGCGCCACCTTCTGCGCGTGCCTGGCGTTTGCGATCAACACCAGCGCCTACACCGCCGAGATCATCGCCGGCAGCCTCAAGGCCACGCCCAATGGCGAGATCGAAGCGGCCAAGGCCATGGGCATGTCGCGCTACAAGCTGTACCGCCGCATCCTGTTGCCGTCGGCCCTGCGCCGCGCGCTGCCGCAGTACAGCAACGAAGTGATCATGATGCTGCAGACCACCAGCCTGGCCTCCATCGTCACCCTGATCGATATCACCGGTGCCGCGCGCACGGTGAACGCCCAGTATTACCTGCCGTTCGAAGCCTATATCACCGCCGGCGTGTTCTACCTGTGCCTGACATTCATCCTGGTGCGCCTGTTCAAGTTGGCCGAGCGCCGCTGGCTGAGCTACCTGGCTCCACGGAAGCATTGATATGGAACGTATCGATCACCTGTTGCCCTGGGGGCACCTGGGCTGCGAACGCCAGCTGAGCGTGTTTCGTTTCGGCAGTGGCGAGCGCAAGGCCTATATCCAGGCCAGCCTGCATGCCGATGAATTACCCGGCATGCGCGCGGCCTGGGAGCTGAAAAAACGCCTCACCGAACTGGAACAGCAAGGCGCGCTTAACGGCGTGATCGAGTTGGTACCGGTGGCCAACCCGATGGGCCTGGGCCAGTTGCTGCAAGGCAGCCATCAGGGCCGTTTCGAGGTGGGCAGCGGCAAGAATTTCAACCGCGATTTCGTTGAGCTGAGCGAGCCGGTCGCCGAGCGGCTGCAAGGCAAGCTGGGCGATGACCCCCATGCCAATGTGCGCATGATTCGCCAGGCCATGAGCGATGTGCTCACGGCCTTGCCCGCGCCGAGCAGCCAGTTGCAAGGCATGCAACGTATCCTGCTCAGCCATGCCTGCACCGCCGACGTGGTGCTCGACCTGCATTGCGACGCCGAGGCCGCGCTGCACATGTACGCACTGCCCCAGCACTGGCCGCAGTGGCGCTCGCTGTCGGCGCATTTGAATGTGAAGGTCGGCCTGCTCGCGGAAGATTCCGGCGGCAGTTCGTTTGATGAAGCCTGTTCGTTGCCCTGGCTGAGTTTGTCGCGCACGTTCCCCGACGCGCAGATTCCGCTGGCCTGTCTGGCGACGACGCTGGAGTTGGGCGGCCAGGCTGACACCGGCCGCGATGAAGCGATCTTCCACGCTGAAGGCATCCTGGCGTTTCTGGCCGAGCAAGGCCTGATCAAGGGCGAATGGCCGGCGCCGCAACACGAAGCGTGCGAAGGCATGCCGTTCGAAGGCACCGAATTGCTGTTCGCTCCCCACGCCGGGGTGATCAGTTACCTGCGTAAGGCCGGTGACTGGGTCGAGCAGGGCGACCCCATTTTTGAAGTGATTGATCCCCTGGCAGACCGCGTGAGCATTATCTGCGCGGGTACGTCCGGGGTATTGTTTGCCGTTGAACGGCTGCGTTATGCCCAAGCGGGTTTCTGGCTGGCCAAGGTGGCGGGGCGCGAAGCGCTGCGTCACGGGCGCTTGCTCAACGACTGACCACCTGTTTTTGTGAGAACCGACCGCATGTACAAGCTTGAAGTCCAAGACCTGCATAAACGCTATGGCAGTCATGAAGTGCTCAAGGGCGTGTCCCTGGCCGCCGCAGCCGGTGATGTGATCAGCATCATCGGTTCCAGCGGTTCGGGCAAAAGTACGTTTTTGCGCTGCATCAACCTGCTGGAGCAGCCCCACGCCGGCAAGATCCTGCTCAACAACGAAGAGCTGAAACTGGTCGCGACCAAAGACGGCGCGATGAAAGCCGCCGACCCCAAACAACTGCAACGCATGCGTTCGCGCCTGTCCATGGTGTTCCAGCATTTCAACCTGTGGTCGCACATGACCGCGATTGAAAACGTGATGGAAGCGCCGGTGCATGTGCTGGGCGTGTCGAAGAAAGAAGCCCGTGAAAAGGCCGAGCACTACCTGGCCAAGGTCGGTGTGGGCCATCGCAAGGATGCGTTCCCCGGCCACATGTCCGGCGGCGAGCAGCAGCGCGTGGCCATTGCCCGTGCCCTGGCGATGGAGCCTGAGGTGATGCTGTTCGACGAACCGACCTCGGCGCTCGACCCCGAGTTGGTCGGTGAAGTGCTCAAGGTGATGCAGGACCTGGCCCAGGAAGGCCGCACCATGGTGGTGGTGACCCACGAAATGGGCTTTGCCCGTGAGGTGTCGAACCAGTTGGTGTTCCTGCATAAAGGCATTGTCGAAGAGCGCGGCAACCCGCGCGAAGTGCTGGTGAACCCGCAGTCCGTACGGTTGCAGCAGTTCCTCTCCGGCAGCTTGAAATAGTCCTTTGCTGTTGGAGCTGCTTTATGTGGGAGGGGGCTTGCCCCCGATGACTGTGTGTCAGTCAGTACATGTGGATCTGATACACCGCTATCGGGGGCAAGCCCCCTCCCACATTTGATCACCATTGTTTTTGAGATTTGTGTGGGTTTACCGGCTAGCATTGGCCTCTGTCTTCATTACCGTTACTCGCTTCGGATAGCACTCCATGACCGCCCATAAAATTGGTTTCCTGATTTGGCCCAGCACAAAAGCACTCACGCTTGCGCTGGCTGAGGAGGCCTTGCGCGTTGCTCAGCGGGTGCATCCGGAGGTGGTCTACGAGTTATCGTTTCTGCAGGCCGAGCCGCAAACCGAAGGGGCCTGGCAGTTACCGGGCGAGCCGTGGGCCGGCAAGTTGGACGGCTTTCAGAAACTGTTCCTGCTGGCGGACGAGCCGCCCACCGTCATCGCTTCCCAGCTCAGCACTGCGCTTAAGCAACTGGTTCGGGCAGGGTGTGTGATCGGTGGCTTATCGGCGGGCGTGTACCCGCTGGCCCAGCTCGGCTTGCTCGATGGCTATCGCGCCGCCGTGCACTGGCGCTGGCAGGACGATTTTGCCGAGCGCTTCCCCAAGGTCATCGCCACCAGCCATTTGTTCGATTGGGACCGTGATCGCCTGACCGCTTGCGGCGGCATGTCGGTGCTCGATCTGCTGCTGGCGGTACTCGCGCGTGATCACGGCGCCGAACTGGCCGGCGCGGTTTCCGAAGAACTGGTGGTAGAGCGCATCCGCGAAGGCGGCGAGCGCCAGCGCATCCCCTTGCAGAACCGCCTGGGTTCCAGTCATCCGAAACTGACCCAGGCTGTTCTATTGATGGAAGCGAATATCGAAGAGCCGCTGACCACCGATGAAATCGCCCAGCACGTGTGCGTTTCCCGACGACAACTGGAACGCATCTTCAAGCAATACCTCAACCGCGTCCCCAGCCAGTATTACCTGGAGTTGCGCCTGAACAAGGCGCGCCAGATGCTGATGCAAACCAGCAAGTCGATCATCCAGATCGGCCTGTCGTGCGGCTTTTCCTCGGGGCCGCACTTCTCCAGCGCCTACCGTAACTTCTTCGGCGCTACGCCGCGCGAAGACCGCAACCAGCGGCGCAGCAGCAGCCCGTTTGAATTGTCGTCGGTACCGTCCGAGCGCGGTTGATCGACCTCAGTCTTCGTCGGGGACAGGCCTGGCCACTACCAGGGGTCTGCCTTGATTGTCCACGGTGGCGGCCGCCACCTGGAAGTCCACGCCCGTGCGTTGGTAGTACTGACGCAAGCGCAGGATGCTTTGCGCCGACAGGGGGTTGCCGCTCAAATCGCTGTCGCCGTTGAAGGCTGCCGAGGACTCCTGCAAGTCCGGCGGTATCTCCTGGATGGCGTTGTTGCTCAGGTCCAGCGTTTGCAGTTGATCCAGGCCGAAGACGCCCTGCGGAACTTCGTTCAGTGCTGCGTTACTCAAGTGCAGCGAGGTCAGTTCACGCAGTGAGCTGATGTCAGGGGCAAGGCCCAAGGGGTTGTTGCTCAGATTGACGAACTCAAGTTCGGTGAGGGCGGTCAGCCGGCCACGGGTTTCGGGGGTCAATCGGATCGCGCATTCGGTCATGTCCAGCGTGGACAGCTTGGGCATGCGCTGCAGCGCCTCGGGCAGGGCGCCCAGGGAGCATTTGCTGAGCCTGAGTGTTTGCAGATGGGTGAAGTTGCGCAACGTGCTGTCGACACCTGTGGTGGTGCCATTGCCGTCCAGCTGGAACACAGTCACATGGTCGAAGTTGGCGCTCAATGCCGGCAAATCACCCAGCACCGGTGTGTCGAGTATGACCTGATGGGTCGGCTCATCGTCCAGGCTTTCTTCATCCTCGGGGCTTTCTCGTCGCCAGGCTTGTTCCATCAGTGTCTTGAAGTTGCGCCGCATCAGTTGGTCCTGGACACGGGTGGGCTCGTCAATCGGCACATCCAGGATCGGGTGGCGGTCCGGAACGGCCTGCACCCACAGTTGCAAATCATTGCCCAGTTGTTCGTACTCGGCCTCCAGGTGCGTCAGCGTTGGGTCCACAGCCGCTATGTCGCCGGGCAGGTTGAAGATGAAACGGTCTGCCTCGGCGTCGAGCAATGAAGGGTACAGCTGCTGCGTGCGCCGGCGTTGGGCCTCGGGCGCCTGGGCGGCGAAGCTTTCGCCGGTGCGCTGGCAGTAGCGTTTGATCGACTCCAGGGCCTTCGGTGCCAACGGGTTTTCCGACAGGTCCAGGCCACTGGTGCTCGAGGCCGGCATGGAAAACAGCGCGTCGGGCAGTTGTGCGATGGCGTTTTTGCTCAAGTTGATCGACTGGCGTGGCGGGTCGCCCAGCAGGCTCTGGGGGACCTCGGTCAATCCGGTGTCCTTGAGTGAAATGCTGCTCAGTCTGGGCAAGTGACTGAAGTCCGGGGTGTTTACCAGTGGATTGTGATCCAGGTTCAGGTATTCGAGGCGGCTCATGCCTTGCAACTTCGCGGCGCTGGCGGGGCTCAGTGCTATCGAGCAGCGTGGCAGTCCCAGTACGGTCAGTGCCGGCAGGTTGAACACCGGTGCCGGCATGTCGCCGAGCGCAACGTTTTCGAGGTGCAGGATGCTCAAGGCCGGGAAGCTGTCGATCAAGGCCGACGATTGCATTGGGCCGCCATTGCCTTTGATGGTCAGTGAGCCAACGTGCTTGAAGCGCGCGCTCAGCGTGGGCAACTCGCCCGCCAGCGTTGCGGGGATTTCCAGGGCATGGACGAATTGAGTGTCCTGGGGGATTTCCCTGCGCCAGCTTCGTTCAAGCAAGGCGTTAAGCTGGCTGCGCCGGGTGGCTTCCGGCGGTTGCAGCTGCGGTTGTTGCGCCCAGTGGTTGAGCTCTGACAGCAGCGTATCCAGTTCCCCCGCCAATCTTGCCAGCTCGCGCTTGCCCGCTTCCAGATCGCCCGGGAGGCTGTAGATAAGCTGGTTGATCTGGTTGATGTCCAGCGAGGGGTACAGCCGTTGTGCGTCACGCACATCGACCGCTGGCGCATTGGCCTCCCAGTAGGTGCCATGTTGCTGATAGTAGGTTTTAACGCGCTCAAGGGTAGCCGATGACAACGGGTTGTCAGACAGGTCGAAGGCAACGCTGGCATGTGAGGGCAGATCGAACAGCGCCTCAGGTAACTCGCTGATCCGGTTGCCGCTGAGAAAGGCCGCGCTCAGGTCGTTGCGGGTGAGCATGCCGGGAGGGAGGCGATCAATGCCGGTTTCGGACAGGTCCAGCGTGTTCAACTCGTTCATTGCTTCGACGCTGGGCACCCGGCCCAAAGGGTTCTTATGCAGGTCCAGGGTTTGCAGTTGGGTCATTGAGGCGAGCCGGGCCTGGCTGTGGGGCGTCAGGGTGACGCTGCAGTCGCTCAGGCTCAGTACGTTCAGGTTGCGCATCTGAAACACGACCAGTGGCACGTTGCCCAAGGGAATACTGTCAACGCTCAGATGGCGCAGGCGGGGAAAGTGGGCCAGAAACCCGGCGGCGCCCTGTGTGTGGTTGCTGCCTGAGAGGGTCAGCATCGAGACGTGATCGAAGTTGGCCGATAGCCGTGGAAGTTCGCCGCGAATGTGGTAGTGAAGGTTCAGCCGGTAGCCGTCGCGCGCAGGGTCTTCGAAGTAATCATCAACGGGCAGCTCCCGGCGCCAGCAGCGCTTGAGTTCAGTGGCAATGAGTTCGCGATTGCGTTGCTCGTACTGACGCTGCCGCGCGCTGAGCAGGGAGCCGTTTGCGGGATCTTGAAGCGGGATATTGCGTTGCCAGGTAGTGAGGTCACGTTCCAAATGGCCGTATTCGATGCCCAGCGCTTCCAGGCCGGCAAGCGCGCCACCTGGCCGCGAGTGCAAATGGTTTACCAGGGTGGTCAATTGAAGTGCGTGAAGTTTGGGGTACAGGGCGTGCGCGCGGTCCAGCAGGCTCGGCGGGCCCAGCGGTGCCGGTGCCTGGGCACGATAGCCGTTGTCGCTGCCTAACAGACGCAGGGTTTCAGTGACGCTCTGCGGTTTGATATCAGGCGTGAGCAGCACACGCAGTTCATCGCGGGGCAGTGGATTGTGCCGCAGGCGCCTCTTGAGTTCTGCGCCCTGGTGAATCCGCAGGTCGAGCTGGTCGCGTTGTTGATCGGGCAGTGCACTCAAGATGGCCGAATACAGATCCGTTTCACTCGAGAGCTCGCCCTGTTCGTCGCAGGGGATGTAGCGCCCTGCTTCGGTGCGCACCAGTGTGCGGCGAATGGGCGCATCAGTCGGGCCGATCTGCAGCCAGGTGGGGCCGGTCGGCGAGTGATGGCGAGCGTCGAGCCGTATCTCGCTCGACCAGCCCGGCAGCAGGCGCAGGCTGTTCAATTCAAGGCGATCGGTGTCCAGGGCGCGCGGTGCGTCCAGATGCTGCCCCTCGTAGGCGCGATTGACCCGCACTTCGCTCACTGCGGTGCGTGCCAGTTCGGCCAGGCGTGGCGGGGTGCTCCCGTTATCCAGCACTGCAAGCTCCGCGCCGGTCATTTGGTTCAGCAGGGTTTGCGCAACGCTTGCGGGCAATTCAGGCGTGGTGGTGAGCAATTGCTGGGTAAGGGGGGCGGCGGAGGCCTGCAGCGGTGCATAGCGCGATTCGAACAACGCGTTGCGCTGACGCTCGGCAATATCGGCCAGGCTATGGCGCAGCAGGCGGCTGCGGTTTTCCAGGCTCAGCTCGGGGTCGCTGGCGCGTTCATCGAATTGGGCGCGAATTTCCTCGGGGCTCAGCCCACGCAAGACGGTTTTGAGCAAGTCGCCGTTTTCCAGCTGGGCTTCGTGTACCTGGATCACCGGCACGTTTTTGTCGCCGAACGCCCAGGCGGTCTGGCCTTTGTCATCGATGATGCGCAACGCTTTGGTACGCGGCCATGGCCCGTGGGTGGTCAGCAACTGCAAGGTGTCTTGAGGGTCGATCTGGTGATGCACCGCCGGGTCGTCGCTGCGCAGCTGCTCGATCAGCCGTTGGAGGCTGCGGTCGATGCGCAGGCGGCTCAAGGTATCGTCCAGCAGGGGCGACAGACGCTCGCTGTTGACGTGCATCTTGCGCACGGCGTCTTCGGGAACGCCGCTGATGCGCAGGGCCAGCTCCCGGTCCGCCTCGCTCAATGCCTGGGCGCTGTGCCCCAGCCGACGCAACAGCGTAGGTCTGTCCCATGCCAGCGGTTGTTCAAGCTCGGTATGCCAGGCGCCGGCCTGGTTGTGTCGCACCACGGGGCGGTAGGCTTCAGGACGGCTTGGGTGCTTGATGCGATAGAACTCGCTGTCGGCGTCTTTTTCCACGGAGTACAGCTTGCCTTCATGGGGCAAAATCGATTCCCTGCGCACCTCATGCAGGCCCAACTCATTGATGCCGATGCGCGGCGGCAAGGCGGATGGATATTCGTAGGGCGCCAGGTCCGGTTTCCAGTAGCGTTGGGCGCCGTTGGCCAGGCTCACCGGTTTGAAGCTGTCGATGTACGCGAGGACAGGTTCGGGCAGCACTTTGCGCAACTCGGCCGGGCCAATCTGCCCGCCCACTGCGAAAGCCCCCATTTGCACCAGGGATTCCAGCACGCTCATGAGATGACCGAAGGCTTCCTTGCCCAGGCCTTCGGCCCAGTCGACGATGCCTTCGAACACGTCATCAAGCAGTTGATAGGCCATGTAGCCCAGCATCAATTCGCCCAGCCCCGGGACGAAGGGGGCCACCACCATCAGTGCGGCATTGAGGATTGAGGCCGCCACATCGACGAAAGAGTCCCACAGCCGCCAGCGCGCCTCACGATCGACGCTGGCGGTGGAGACCGCCAGCGTGCGGGCGTCGTTGAGGATCTTGTCGAGCTTGCGATGGTACAGGTGCAACCAGGGATCGCCCGAGATGGGCTGGGCATCAAACTGTAGCTTGGGGTCGTCGATGGGTGTGCTGCGCCAGGGCGCCTGGCCGCTGCCCTTGACCGGCGGGTGCCAGGTGATCCGTGCCAGATGCTGGCTCAAGCCGGAAAAAAACACCCCGAGTTGAGCGTGGGGCACGAAGCGGCTGAAAAAGGTTTGGTAGTCGCGGTCACGCAGTTGTCGGGTCAATTCCTGCTTGAACGCCAGGGGCGACGCATATTCCTTGACGGGGTGCTGCGGATCATCGGGAACATACGCCACCAGGCGTTGCGGCGACCGCGGGCTTTCAAGCTCGGGGGCGAACAGTTGAATGCCAGTCAGCGCAATCCCCATCATGCGTAAATCCTGGCAGCGCAGGCGCGCGCCGTCGAGCCTGGGGTTGGGCGTGCCGGCGATCAAGCTTTCGATCACGTCAGCGTAGTCATCGCTGATATCTGCGTTGATCCGGGCCAGTTGCAGGGCTGCCCGTAGCGCGGCTTTCTGGCTGGCGTCGACCTTCAGGCGCAAGACCGCAGCGGCCACCGGGTTGGACATGCCCAGCGTTTCGTTGAGGTAGCGGGCGTAGCGGGCGCCGATATCCAGGTCACGGCACAGGCTGGTGAACGCCGGAATCGAAAGCACACGCTTGATCTGCGCCAGGGTGTCGAATTGGCCGCTGGCCGAGGGCTTTGTGATAAAGGTCGAGGCCGGTGCGTAGGCGTCGATCAGGGTTTCCTTGTGTTCGAAATTATGCAGGGCGGCGTCCAATAGCGAGACCGTCCAGGTTCGAGCCGCGCCGGAGCGTATCGAAAACCAGGGGATGTGATCGGGGATGTACAGGCGCAGATAGGTGGCCTCGACATCCAGCGCCAGGTTGAAGTCGGCTTTGAGTGCCTGTTCGAGTATCGGCGTGGCGAACGCCTTGATGTCCTGCAGGCTTTGCAACCCCAGGTCTACGCTGTTTTGCGCCTCCCAGTGGGCGCCGGTCAGCCGCGCGAGTGCGGCCCGTTGTTCAGCGCTGCCCTGCAACTGCAGCGGCTGGACGGCTTTGAGCGCCTGGCGTTTGCTGGCAGAGGCGTTGCCGAGCCAGGGCGGCAGGGTGCCGGTCAACAGTTGATAGTGGCTGTCAGGCAGGCGGGTATCGGAATAGTCGATGTTCGTCATGGAGCGGGTCCGTGCAAGTCTTAAAGGCTTGCAGTAAATCAGTCGGTCCCGGAGGGCGAACTTTAGATAGTTAGCGCGTCGCAATCCTTTCACCGGATATCCTGACGCAAACCTGATGCACCGTTTAAACTGCGCCATTGCGACGCTATTTGTCGCATTGGCGTAAACCCCCGAAAAACGCGGGTTGGCGCTATAAGAAGTTGTCGCTTGGCGACAAGGCCCAGCCGAAAACTGTCCTTACAATCCCTGCATCGCCCGCCAGTTCCAGGCAGGCGTTCCTCTTCAGGAGACTCCGATGTCCGTTGAGCAAGCCCCGGTGCAACGTGCCGATTTCGACCAGGTCATGGTGCCCAACTATGCACCTGCCGCCTTTATTCCCGTGCGTGGCGCAGGTTCGCGCGTGTGGGACCAGGCCGGTCGCGAGCTGATCGACTTTGCCGGCGGCATCGCGGTCAACGTATTGGGCCACGCCCATCCGGCGCTGGTCGGTGCGCTGACCGAACAGGCCAACAAGCTGTGGCATGTCTCCAACGTGTTCACCAATGAGCCGGCGCTGCGCCTGGCTCATAAGCTGATCGACGCCACGTTTGCCGAGCGCGTGTTCTTCTGCAACTCCGGCGCCGAAGCCAACGAGGCCGCCTTCAAGCTGGCCCGTCGCGTCGCGTTCGACCGTTTCGGCAGCGAGAAGTACGAGATCATCGCCGCGCTGAACAGCTTCCACGGCCGTACACTGTTCACCGTCAACGTCGGTGGCCAGTCCAAGTACTCCGATGGTTTCGGGCCGAAAATCACTGGCATCACCCATGTGCCTTACAACGACCTGGCTGCACTGAAGGCCGCCGTGTCGGACAAGACGTGCGCCGTGGTGCTGGAGCCGATCCAGGGTGAGGGCGGTGTATTGCCGGCCGAACTGACTTACCTGCAAGGCGCCCGCGAACTGTGCGACGCCCACGACGCGCTGTTGGTATTTGACGAAGTGCAAACCGGCATGGGCCGCAGCGGTCACCTGTTCGCCTACCAGCATTACGGCGTGACGCCGGACATCCTCACCAGCGCCAAGAGCCTGGGCGGCGGCTTCCCGATTGCCGCGATGCTCACCCGTGAAGACCTGGCCAAGCACTTGGTGGTCGGCACCCACGGCACCACCTATGGCGGCAACCCGCTGGCGTGCGCGGTGGCGGAAGCCGTGATCGACGTGATCAACACCCCCGAAGTGCTGGCCGGCGTGAATGCCAAACACGCGCTGTTCAAGGCGCGCCTGGAGCAGATCGGTACGCAATACGGCATCTTTACGCAAGTGCGCGGCATGGGCTTGCTGATCGGTTGTGTGCTCAGCGATGCGTTCAAAGGCAGGGCCAAGGACGTGTTCAACGCCGCCGAGAAAGAGAACCTGATGATCCTGCAAGCCGGCCCGGACGTGCTGCGCTTTGCGCCAAGCCTGGTGGTGGAAGAGGCGGACATCAAGGAAGGCCTGGACCGTTTTGAACGTGCAGTGAAGACGTTGACCCAAGCCTGATAGCGACACATTTGGCAGGCCGGACCGGTTCCAAATGTGGGAGGGGGCTTGCCCCCGATGGCGGTGGATCAGTCCCCTGATTTATCAACTGACACACTGCTATCGGGGGCCAGCCCCCTCCCACATGGGATCTGTGTGAACTCAGTTCCCGTGTCCGGTATTTTTTCCTATGAGTTTTTCGAGTTAAGGAGTGACACCATGCTGGTGATGCGCCCCGCGCAAATGGCTGATCTGGGCGAGGTACAGCGTCTGGCTGCGGACAGCCCGATTGGTGTGACTTCCTTGCCGGATGATGTGGAACGCCTGAGCGACAAGATCGCCGCCAGTGAAGCGTCCTTCGCGGCCGAAGTGAGTTTCAACGGTGAAGAAAGCTATTTCTTCGTGCTTGAAGACACCGACACCGGCAAGCTCGCCGGCTGCTCGGCTATCGTCGCCTCGGCCGGCTACTCCGAGCCGTTCTACAGTTTCCGTAACGAAACCTTTGTGCACGCCTCCCGCGAGCTGAAGATCCACAACAAGATCCACGTGCTTTCCCAGTGCCACGACCTGACCGGCAATAGCCTGCTCACCAGTTTCTACGTGAAGCCTGCATTGGTCGGTTCGCCGTGGTCGGAGCTCAATTCCCGTGGTCGCCTGCTGTTCGTCGCCAGCCACCCCGAGCGCTTTGCCGATTCGGTGGTGACCGAGATCGTTGGCTACAGCGACGAAAACGGCGATTCGCCGTTCTGGGACGCCATCGGTCGCAACTTCTTCGACCTCAACTACGCCGCCGCCGAGCGCCTGTGCGGGCTGAAAAGCCGCACCTTCCTCGCCGAGCTGATGCCGCATTACCCGATCTACGTGCCGCTGCTGCCGGACGCCGCCCAGGAGGCCATGGGCCAGGTGCACCCGCGTGCACAGATCACCTTCGACATCCTGATGCGCGAAGGCTTCGAGACCGATCACTACATCGACATCTTCGACGGTGGCCCGACGTTGCACGCGCGGGTGTCGGGGATTCGCTCGATTGCCCAGAGCCGCGTGGTGCCGGTGAAAATCGGCGAGATGACCAAGGGCGTCGGTCGCCAGTACCTGGTGAGCAACGCGCAGTTGCAGGATTACCGCGCGGTGATGCTGGAGCTGGACTACGCGCCGGGCAAGCCAGTGATTCTGGACCTGGAGGCAGCTGAAGCCCTGGGCGTGGGCGAAGGTGCAAGTGTGCGCCTGGTTGCGGTTTAAAAAGAGAGTTTCGCGGGTGGCTGACCACAGCGGCCCGTTCGAGGAGATAGCATGATCGTTCGTCCCGTACGCAGCAGCGATTTACCGGCCCTGATTGACCTGGCGCGCAGCACCGGCACCGGCCTCACCACCTTGCCGGCCAACGAAGAGCGCCTGACCCATCGCGTGGGCTGGGCCGAGAAAACCTTTCGCGGCGAAGCCGGGCGCGGCGATGCGGACTACCTGTTCGTGCTGGAAAACGACGAAGGCCGCGTGGTGGGGATTTCGGCCATTGCCGGCGCTGTCGGCCTGCGCGAGCCCTGGTACAACTTCCGGGTCGGCCTGACGGTCAGCGCCTCCCAGGAATTGAATATCTACCGCGAAATTCCGACGTTGTTCCTGGCCAACGACCTCACCGGCAATTCCGAGTTGTGCTCGTTGTTCCTGCACGCCGATTACCGCAACGGCCTCAACGGCCGCATGCTGGCCAAGGCGCGCCTGTTGTTCATCGCCGAATTCCCGCAATTGTTTGGCAACAAGATCATCGCCGAGATGCGCGGCGTGTCCAACGAGGCAGGGCGCTCGCCGTTCTGGGAAAGCCTGGGCCGACACTTCTTCAAGATGGAGTTCAGCCAGGCCGACTACCTCACCGGCGTCGGCAACAAGGCGTTTATCGCCGAGCTGATGCCGAAGTTTCCGCTGTACAGCTGCTTTCTCTCCGAAGACGCACGCAACGTGATCGGCAAAGTGCATCCGGACACCGAGCCGGCGCTGAGCATGCTCAAGAGCGAAGGCTTCAGCTACCAGGGCTATGTGGATATTTTCGACGCGGGCCCGGCGGTGGAGTGTGAAACCAGCAAGATTCGTGCGGTGCGCGACAGTCAGGCGTTGGTGCTGGCCATCGGCACGCCGGGGGACGACGCCACGCCGTTCCTGATCCATAACCGAAAACGCGAAGACTGCCGCATCACGGCCGCACCGGCCCGTCTGGCTGCGGGCACGTTGGTGGTCGATCCCCAGACCGCCAGGCGCCTGCAGTTGGTGGTCGGTGACCAAGTGCGTGCTGTTGCGTTGTCTGCTGCTCGGGAGTCGAAATAATGAATTCGTTGTACATCGCAGGTAGCTGGCTGGCTGGCCAGGGTGAACTGTTTGAGTCGCGTAACCCGGTTACCCAGCAAGTGCTGTGGAGCGGCAATGGCGCGACGGCCGAGCAAGTCGAGTCCGCCGTGCAGGCTGCGCGTCAGGCGTTTCCAGGCTGGGCTCGGCAGTCGTTGGAAGAGCGCATCGGTGTGCTCGAAACCTTCGCCGCCACGCTGAAAAGCCGCGCTGATGAAATCGCCCGCTGCATCGGTGAGGAAACCGGCAAGCCGCTGTGGGAATCGGCGACTGAAGTCACCAGCATGGCCAACAAGATCGCCATCTCGGTGCAAAGTTATCGCGAGCGTACCGGCGAGAAGAGCGGCCCTCTGGGCGACGCCACCGCTGTGCTGCGCCACAAGCCTCACGGTGTGGTGGCGGTGTTCGGCCCCTACAACTTTCCCGGTCACTTGCCGAACGGGCATATTGTCCCGGCGTTGCTGGCGGGTAACACCGTACTGTTCAAACCGAGCGAGCTGACGCCCAAAGTTGCCGAGCTGACCGTGCAATGCTGGGTCGAAGCGGGGTTACCGGCGGGCGTATTGAACCTGCTGCAAGGCGCGCGGGAAACCGGTATCGCGCTGGCGGCCAACCCAGGTATCGACGGTCTGTTCTTCACCGGTTCCAGCCGCACCGGCAACCACCTGCATCAGCAGTTCTCCGGGCGTCCGGACAAGATCCTGGCCCTGGAAATGGGCGGCAACAACCCGCTGGTGGTGGACGAAGTGGCCGACGTGGATGCGGCGGTGTACACCATCATCCAGTCGGCGTTTATCTCCGCCGGCCAGCGCTGCACCTGCGCCCGTCGTTTGCTGGTGCCGGAAGGCGCCTGGGGCGATGCGTTGCTGGCGCGTCTGGTGGCGGTCAGCGCCGCCATTGAAGTGGGCGCGTTCGACCAGCAACCGGCGCCATTCATGGGCTCGGTGATTTCCCTGGCTGCCGCCAAAGCGCTGATGGATGCCCAGGAACTGCTGTTGGCCAATGGCGCCGTGGCGCTGCTGGAAATGACCCAACCCCGGGATCAGGCCGCCTTGCTGACCCCGGGCATCATCGACGTGACCGCAGTGACCGAGCGCGAAGACGAAGAGCTGTTCGGCCCGCTGTTGCAGGTGATTCGCTACGCGGATTTTGCTGCGGCGATTGCCGAGGCCAACAACACCCAGTACGGCCTGGCCGCAGGCCTGCTGTCGGATTCCGAGGCGCGTTACCAGCAGTTCTGGCTGGAAAGCCGCGCCGGTATCGTCAACTGGAACAAACAGCTGACCGGCGCCGCCAGCACCGCGCCGTTTGGCGGGGTCGGGGCCTCGGGTAACCATCGCGCCAGTGCGTATTACGCGGCCGATTATTGCGCGTACCCGGTGGCGTCGCTGGAGACCCCGAATTTGGTGGTTCCAGCCACGCTAACACCTGGCATTACGCTTATTTGAATGTGGGAGGGGGCAAGCCCCCTCCCACACTGAATCTGTGGTGTGTTGAAGATTGCCTATAAGAACAGATGTTCGTGGAGCCTCGCCGATGAAATCCTGTGAAGTCAATTTTGACGGTCTAGTGGGGCCGACCCATAACTACGGCGGCTTGTCCTTCGGCAACGTCGCGTCCCAGAGCAACAGCCAGCAGCATTCCAACCCCAGGGAAGCGGCGTTGCAGGGGCTGCAAAAAATGAAAGCGCTGATGGACATGGGCTTTGTGCAAGGCGTACTCGCGCCCCAGGAGCGCCCGGATGTGGCCGCTCTGCGCAACCTCGGTTTCAGCGGCACCGACGCTCAGGTCATCGAGCAAGCGGCCAGGCAGGCCATGCCTTTGTTGGTGGCGAGTTGCTCGGCGTCGAGCATGTGGGTGGCCAACGCCGCCACCGTCAGCCCCAGTGCCGACACGGCGGATGGCCGCGTGCATTTCACCGCTGCCAACCTCAACTGCAAATACCACCGCAGCATCGAACACCCGACCACCAGCCGCGTGCTGGGGGCGATGTTCGCCGACCAGAAGCACTTCGCCCATCACGCGGCACTGCCGGCGGTGGCGCAGTTTGGCGATGAGGGCGCAGCCAATCACACGCGCTTTTGCCGTGAGTATGGTGAGGCCGGCGTCGAGTTCTTCGTGTTTGGCCGCAGTGCGTTCGACGCTCGTTACCCGGCCCCGCAAAAATATCCGGCGCGCCAGACCCTCGAGGCGTCCCAGGCGGTTGCGCGTCTGCACGGCCTGAAGGATGACGGCGTGGTCTACGCCCAGCAGAACCCGGCGGTGATCGATGCCGGTGTGTTCCACAACGACGTGATCGCGGTCGGCAACGGCGAGGTGCTGTTCTACCACGAGGACGCGTTCCTCAACACCGAACAGATGCTCGCCGAACTGCAGGGCAAGTTGGGCAAGCGGGGCGGCAACTTCCAGTCTGTGTGTGTGCCGCGTTCCCAGGTCAGCGTCGAGGATGCGGTGCGCTCCTACTTGTTCAACAGCCAGCTGCTGACACGTCCCGATGGCGCGATGCTGCTGATCGTGCCGGAAGAATGCCGCGCCAACCCGCGCGTCTGGGAATACTTGCAACACCTCACGGCCAGCGGCGGCTTGATCCGCGAAGTGAAGGTGTTCGACCTCAAGCAAAGCATGCAGAACGGCGGCGGCCCGGCGTGCCTGCGTTTGCGTGTGGCGTTGAACGAAACCGAACTGGCGGCGGTGAATCCAGGCGTTATCATGACCGCGCCGCTGTACGACACCCTGACCCAATGGGTCAACAGGCACTACCGCGACAGCCTGCGCGAAACCGACCTGGCTGACCCGCAACTGCTGCTTGAGTGCCGGACGGCACTGGATGAACTGACGCAAATCCTTAAACTGGGCTCGGTTTATCCTTTTCAGATCAATTAACGCCCTACGGCTGAGATATTTTATTTATGACCGACACCCTGAAGCTGATCCTTGAAGACACCGACGGCACCCAGCTGGAAACCTCCTGCACCCGCGTTGCCGTGGTCTGGCAGGGCAAGGAGATCTGGATCCAGCATGACGGCCGTGGCCAACTGCTGATCGGCGTGGATGTGGAAGAGGGCGACGCCGAGTACGCCAACCTGCTGATGCGCCCGCTGGCGACCAACCTGATGAGCCTGGAACTGGAAATGGAACCGGCCGACGTCGAAGGTGATGACGACGACCACGTCCACGGCCCAGGCTGCAACCACTAAGGAAGCTGCTTATGCTCGCCCTCGGCAAACTGCTTGAACTGACCCTCGCCGGTCGCGAACCGGCGCAAAAAATTCAACTGACTGTCGACGGCGTGCAGATGCGCTGGCTCAGTGAGGGCGCGCTTGAAGTGCGCCCGCCCGAGGCCCGGGACAATGGCGGCGACCTGCTGCTGTCGTCCGGCATCCATGGCAACGAAACCGCGCCGATCGAACTGCTCGACCGCCTGTTGCATGGCATCGCCCGTGGGGAGATCAAGCCCCGCACCCGTATTCTGTTCCTGTTCGGCAACCCCGAGGCCATGCGTCGCGGCGAGCGTTACCTTGAACTGGACATCAACCGGCTGTTCAACGGCCGGCATGAAAGCAACATTGGTCCCGAAGCCATGCGCGCCGCCGAACTTGAACAGTTGGCCCGCAGCTTTTTCAGCCAGCCGGGCCGTTCGCGCCTGCATTACGACCTGCATACCGCGATTCGTGGCTCGAAGATCGAGCAGTTCGCGCTGTATCCGTGGAAAGAAGGGCGCCAGCATTCGCGCCGTGAGCTGGAGCGCCTTCGCGCCGCCGGCATGGAGGCAGTGCTGCTGCAGAACAAAGCCTCTATCACCTTCACGGCGTTCACCTACGAACGACTCGAGGCCGAGGCCTTCACCCTGGAGCTGGGCAAGGCCCGTCCTTTCGGCCAGAACCAGAGCGTGGACGTGTCCAGGCTGGAGACGCGCCTCAAGCACATCATCGAAGGCACCGAGCCTGAGACAGGCGGCCTCGACGGCTTGAAGCTGTTCGCCGTTGCACGGGAAATCATCAAGCACAGCGACGCGTTCCTGCTGCATTTGCCGGCGGATGTGGAAAACTTTTCGGAATTGGAAAAGGGTTATCTGCTGGCCGAAGATGTGGCCCAGACCCGCTGGGTGATCGAGGAGGAGGGTGCACGCATCATCTTCCCCAACCCGAAGGTGAAGAATGGTTTGCGCGCGGGAATTCTCATCGTGCCCACCACAGAAGCTGGCCTTGCATAGATCTCAGGCCTGACTGACTTCAAATGTGGGAGGGGGCTTGCCCCCGATAGCGGTGTTTGAGCTACAGATGAGCTGACTGACACACCGCCATCGGGGGCAAGCCCCCTCCCACACTCGTTTTGCGGTGTTGCTTAGACCGCTACAGCACGCGGCTCGCTACGACGGATCGCCCGCACCTTGTGCAGGGTGTCGGCACACGTCCGCGCAGCTTCCTGGCCCTTGTGCACGAAATGCTCGTAGAAGAACGTGGTGTGCTCGCTGCCCCCGTGGAAATGGTGGGGAGTCAGGGATACCGAAAATACCGGCACTTCGGTTTCCAACTGCACCTGCATCAGGCCGCTGACCACCGATTGGGCGACGAATTCGTGACGATAAATGCCGCCATCCACCACCAGCGCGGCGGCGACGATACCGGCGTAACGGCCGGTCTTGGCCAGCAGCTTGGCGTGCAGGGGCATTTCAAAGGCGCCGCCGACTTCGAAGAAATCGATGTCCGATTCCTGGTAGCCCTGGGCGATCATTTCGGCGAGGAAGCCTTTGCGCGACTGGTCGACAATATCCTTGTGCCAGCAGGCCTGGATAAACGCGACACGCTCGCCGTGATGGTTTTTGCTTTTGCTGTCGATTGCGGTGGGTTGCATGTTCTGACTCCTGTTTAAGAAAAAAACAGGGCGTTATGAATCGAATGGGATTTAAGGGTACGCGTGCGCGAACAGGCGCGCGGCCCCTAGGTGCCAATCCCGTTCTCTCTTCATCCGGACTATGACCGTCGGCCCCGGGATCACACCGGGTCTGCTGACCTTGTCGCCGTCCTGCCGGAGCAGTTCGAGGCGCCAAGCGCTCGCGGGCTATGCGCATTGCGCGCAATTACCGCCGGTGGGGAATTGCACCCCGCCCTGAGAACGTTGCCGCCAGAACCCTGGCGGCGCAGAGTTTTTAACATGGTTTTTCAAAAACTGCACGGTTGCCGTATCGATAAGCTATATCGGTTTGTTTGGTGGGTATTCGATTGAGTGCAGCGGGGACTTGATATTGCGTGGCTTTGCCCGCAGTAATCACTCACAAAAGGACTTATCCATTCCGTTAGAGGCCCCCTTCATGACCGTGATCGACCTGCGCAGCGACACCGTGACCCAACCCACCCCCGGTATGCTCGATGCGATGGCCAACGCCGTCAGCGGTGATGACGTCTACGGCGAAGACCCCAGCGTCAACCAACTGGAGGCTGAGCTGGCCAGGCGCCTGGGGTTCGACGCTGCGCTGTTCGTGCCCACCGGCACCATGAGCAACCTGCTGGCGTTGATGGCCCATTGTGAGCGCGGCGAGGAATATATCGTCGGGCAACAGGCCCATACCTACAAATACGAAGGCGGCGGGGCGGCCGTGCTCGGTTCGATCCAGCCGCAGCCGCTGGAAGTGCAGGCTGACGGGTCCCTCGACCTGAATCACGTGCTCGACGCGATCAAGCCCGACGACTTCCACTTCGCCCGTACGCGCTTGCTGGCGTTGGAAAACACCATGCAGGGCAAGGTGCTGCCGCTGGAATATCTGGCCCGGGCGCGTGCCTTTACCCGTGAACACGGGCTGGCTTTGCACTTGGATGGCGCGCGGCTTTACAACGCAGCGGTCAAATTGGGCGTGGAGGCACGAGAGATTGCCCGGCATTTCGATTCGGTGTCGGTGTGTCTTTCCAAGGGGCTCGGCGCACCTGTCGGCTCGGTGTTGTGCGGTTCCACAGCGCTGATCGCCAAGGCGCGGCGCCTGCGCAAGATGGTCGGCGGCGGCATGCGTCAGGCCGGTTCCCTGGCGGCGGCGGGCCTGTATGCCCTGGATCACCAGGTGCAGCGCTTGGCCGATGACCACGCCAATGCGCAGTGGCTGGGGGATGCGTTGCGCCAGGCCGGTTATACGGTCGAGCCGGTACAGACCAACATGGTCTATGTGCACATGGGCGATCGGGCGCAGGCCCTGAAAGGCTTTGCCGGCGAGCGCGGGATCAAGTTGAGCGCCGCGCCGCGTCTGCGCATGGTCACGCATCTGGATGTCAGTCGGGCGCAGATCGAGCAAGTCGTGCAGACATTCGTCGCATTTTCGCGGAAATGACAGTGCAGGCCGTCTAATTGACTGTTTCTATCACATAAACACGCTGTACCACCGGCAAAGGGCCGATATAATGCGGCCCTTTGCCGTCGCTTCGTCTGATGATGTTGCGCACTGGCCTTTGGCCGCAGCCTCCGTGGAAGAACCTAATGAAAAGCGCAGAAATCCGTGAAGCCTTCCTTCGCTTCTTCGAAGAGCAAGGCCACACCCGTGTAGCCTCAAGCTCCTTGATCCCAGGCAATGACCCAACCCTGCTGTTCACTAACGCGGGGATGAACCAGTTCAAGGACTGCTTCCTGGGCCAGGAAAAGCGCGCCTACACCCGCGCCACCAGCAGTCAGAAGTGCGTACGCGCCGGCGGCAAGAACAGCGACCTGGAAAACGTCGGTTACACCGCGCGCCACCACACCTTCTTCGAAATGCTGGGCAACTTCAGCTTTGGCGATTATTTCAAGAAAGACGCGATCACCTTCGCCTGGACCTTCCTGACCGGCGTGCTGAAGCTGCCCAAGGAAAAGCTCTGGGTCACCGTCTACGCGACGGATGACGAAGCGTATGACATCTGGACCCAACAAATCGGTGTGCCCGCCGAACGCATGATCCGCATCGGTGACAACAAGGGCGCGCCTTACGCGTCCGATAACTTCTGGACCATGGGCGATACCGGCCCGTGCGGCCCCTGCACCGAGATTTTCTACGATCACGGCGCCGACATCTGGGGTGGCCCGCCGGGTTCGCCGGAGGAAGATGGCGACCGCTATATCGAAATCTGGAACAACGTGTTCATGCAGTTCAACCGCACCGCCGATGGCGTGTTGCATCCGTTGCCGGCACCGTCGGTGGACACCGGCATGGGGCTGGAGCGCATCAGTGCGGTCATGCAGCACGTTCATTCCAACTATGAAATCGACCTGTTTACCAACCTGTTGAGTGCCTCGGCTGCGGCCATTGGCTGCGCCAATGAGAGCCAGTCTTCGCTCAAGGTGGTCTCGGACCACATCCGTTCCTGCGGTTTCCTGATTGCCGATGGCGTGCTGCCGTCCAACGAAGGCCGTGGCTATGTGCTGCGCCGCATTATCCGTCGCGCCTGCCGTCACGGTAACAAACTGGGTGCGACCGGCAGCTTCTTCTACAAGATCGTGGCTGCGCTGGTGGCCGAGATGGGCGACGCTTTCCCGGAACTCAAGCAGCAACAAGCCAACATCGAGCGGGTGCTCAAGGCTGAAGAAGAGCAGTTCTCCAAGACCCTGGAGCACGGCCTGAAAATCCTCGAGCAGGACCTGGCTGAGCTCAAGGGTACGGTGGTGCCGGGCGACGTGGTGTTCAAGCTTTACGACACCTACGGTTTCCCGATGGACCTGACCGCCGACATCGCCCGCGAACGCGAGCTGACCGTCGATGAGGCAGGTTTTGAACGCGAGATGGAGGCCCAGCGTGTGCGCGCGCGTTCTGCCAGTTCGTTTGGCCTGGACTACAACACCTTGGTCAAGGTTGATGTACCCACCGAGTTCATCGGCTACAAGGCCACCGCCGGCTCCGCCAAAATCGTTGCCATTTATAAAGACGGCAAGTCAGTCGATGTGCTGAATGAGGGCGATGAAGCGGTTGTGGTCCTGGACCAGACGCCGTTCTACGCTGAGTCGGGTGGTCAGATCGGTGACTGTGGTTTCCTGGGTTCGACGTCCGGTCGTTTCGAGGTGCGCGACACCACCAAGACCGGTGGTGCGTTCCTGCACCATGGTGTGTTGGTGCTGGGCAACCTGGTCGTGGGTGCGCCGGTCGATACTCAGGTCGATGCCGATGTACGGCATGCAACCGCGCTGAACCATTCGGCCACTCACTTGCTGCACGCTGCGTTGCGCCAGGTGCTCGGTGAGCATGTCCAGCAGAAGGGTTCGTTGGTCGATAGCCAGCGCCTGCGTTTCGATTTCAGCCATTTCGAAGCGATCAAGCCTGAGCAGATCAAGGCGCTGGAAGATATCGTCAACGCGGAAATTCGCAGTAACAGCCCGGTTGAAACCGAGGAAACGGATATCGAGACCGCCAGGAACAAAGGCGCCATGGCGCTGTTCGGCGAGAAATACGGCGACCAAGTGCGCGTACTGAGCATGGGCGGCAGTTTCTCGGTGGAACTGTGTGGCGGTATCCACGCCAATCGCACCGGTGACATCGGCCTGTTGAAAATTATCAGCGAAGGCGGTGTGGCCTCGGGTGTGCGCCGTATCGAGGCGGTGACCGGTGCTGCGGCGCTGGCCTACCTCAATGCCGCCGAAGAACAACTCAAGGAAGCGGCCGGCCTGGTCAAGGGCAGCCGCGACAATCTGATCGACAAGCTGTCCGCCGTGCTTGAGCGCAACCGTGCGCTGGAGAAACAGCTGGAGCAGTTGCAGGCCAAGGCAGCCAGTGCCGCGGGCGACGATCTGTCGGCCTCGGCGGTTGACGTCAAGGACGTAAAAGTCCTGGCGGCGCGCCTGGACGGTCAGGACGGCAAGGCGTTGCTGGCCCTGGTCGATCAGTTGAAGAACAAGCTCGGCCGCGCAGTGATCCTGCTCGGCAGTGTCCATGAGGATAAGGTCGTTCTGGTTGCCGGTGTAACCAAGGACCTGACTGGCCAACTCAAAGCCGGTGATTTGATGAAGCAAGCTGCTGCGGCAGTGGGCGGCAAGGGCGGTGGTCGTCCGGACATGGCGCAAGGCGGTGGTGTGGATGCCGGCGCCCTGGACGCGGCCCTGGCCTTGGCCGTGCCGTTTGTCGAGGCAGGTATTTAAGGCGCCGTTAATGAGCCCATGGTTTAGTCGTGGGCTCGCTCGGTTGCTGGAAGATTCGTTTATTGGGCGCCCCTTTACGGGCTGAGGCGGCTTAGAAATGGCTTTGATCGTACAGAAATTCGGAGGCACCTCGGTCGGTTCTGTCGAAAGAATCGAGCAGGTCGCCGACAAGGTTAAGAAGTTCCGTGATGCCGGCGACGACCTGGTGGTGGTGCTGTCGGCCATGAGCGGCGAGACCAATCGCCTGATCGACCTGGCCAAGGCCATCAGCGGTGATCAACAGCCGCTGCCGCGTGAGCTGGATGTCATTGTGTCCACCGGTGAGCAGGTGACTATTGCGTTGCTGGCCATGGCGTTGAACAAACGCGGTGTGCCGGCGGTGTCCTACACTGGTAGCCAGGTGCGCATTCTTACCGACAGCGCGCATACCAAGGCGCGCATCCTGCAGATCGACGATCAGAAGATTCGTGCCGATCTGAAGGCTGGACGCGTGGTGGTTGTAGCCGGTTTCCAGGGGGTGGACGAGCAGGGCAATATCACCACCCTCGGGCGTGGCGGTTCGGATACCACGGGCGTGGCGCTGGCAGCGGCTCTCAAGGCTGACGAATGCCAGATCTATACCGATGTGGATGGCGTCTACACCACCGATCCGCGCGTTGTGTCCGTGGCCCAGCGCCTGGACAAGATCACCTTTGAAGAGATGCTGGAAATGGCCAGCCTCGGTTCCAAGGTGTTGCAGATCCGTGCGGTGGAGTTCGCCGGCAAGTACAACGTTCCGCTGCGCGTACTGCACAGCTTCAAGGAGGGTCCGGGCACCCTCATTACTATTGATGAAGAGGAATCCATGGAACAGCCGATCATTTCCGGCATCGCTTTCAACCGCGACGAAGCCAAGCTGACGATCCGTGGCGTGCCAGACACTCCAGGTGTGGCCTTCAAGATCCTCGGCCCCATCAGCGGTGCGAATATCGAAGTCGACATGATCGTGCAGAACGTTTCGCACGATAACACCACCGATTTCACCTTCACCGTGCACCGCAACGAGTACGATGCGGCCGAGCGTATCCTGCAGAACACGGCGGAGGAGATCGGCGCCCGTGAAGTGATCGGTGATACCAGGATCGCCAAGGTATCGATCGTGGGCGTGGGCATGCGCTCCCACGCCGGTGTTGCCAGCCGCATGTTCGAGGCGCTGGCCAAGGAAAGCATCAACATCCAGATGATCTCCACATCGGAGATCAAAGTCTCGGTGGTGATCGAGGAGAAGTACCTGGAGCTGGCTGTGCGCGCGCTGCATACCGCTTTTGAGCTGGACGCTCCGGCCCGACAGGGCGAGTGATGCGATGCCAGAAAGGCGCGGCTTACCGCGCCTTTCATTTTTTTGTTGAGCGCATGTTCTTTTGCGTGGGCTCGACAATACTTAGGCGGTAGGGCTATGGCCTTCTGGTTGTAGGTCCAATGCCTTTTTTTTGCAGACTGTTGTTCCTGAAATGAATTGCGTGAGGTGAAAGGTATGTTGATTCTGACTCGTCGTTGCGCAGAAAGCCTGATTATCGGTGATGGCGAAATCACCGTGACCGTGCTCGGCGTCAAAGGCAATCAAGTGCGTATCGGGGTTAACGCTCCGAAAGAGGTAGCGGTCCATCGCGAGGAAATCTACCTGCGGATCAAGAAAGAGAAGGACGAAGAACCAAGCCTTTAATTTTTATCGTTTTTTATGTTTGCAAACGGGGAGGAACGTGGTTAATATACGCCCCGTGTTGCGGAGAGCTGGCCGAGTGGCCGAAGGCGCTCCCCTGCTAAGGGAGTACACCTCAAAAGGGTGTCGGGGGTTCGAATCCCCCGTTCTCCGCCATTATTTGCTTAGTACGTTGCAATCTGGTTTTTTCGGTAAGTTGTTGAAAATACTCGAAAAAATAGCTTTACATAGAGATTGAACGGCCTATAATGCGCGGCAACAAATGCACTCGTAGCTCAGCTGGATAGAGTACTCGGCTACGAACCGAGCGGTCACAGGTTCGAATCCTGTCGAGTGCACCATTTAAGAGTTGGTTGCAGTGATGCAACTAACTTTGCTTCAACCAGTTGTGATCTGGTCTAAAAAGCACAATCTGCACTCGTAGCTCAGCTGGATAGAGTACTCGGCTACGAACCGAGCGGTCACAGGTTCGAATCCTGTCGAGTGCACCATACAAACAAAAAGCCCGCCTAGTGCGGGCTTTTTGCCGTCTGGGGTTTGTGTAGGTTTTATCCTGGCGTAGGCCTTTTTCGATTTTCCGTGTGTTTTCCCTTCCGGCTGTGTCGTCGCAGTTCATGGATGCAGCCAATACTCAACTTTGGCTTGCAAGCGCTTGTTCTTTCCAGTTTTTTGACGTTAAAAGCGGTTGGTCGGTGTATCATGCGCCGGTCAGCCCCGCCGGGGCTTATGGACTGCCTCCATGGACTTACCCAGTAGTTACTCAGTACCCCGCTTTACCAATCATGAATTGACTGATTGATCCTTCCGGCGCGCTCCGCTGCTGGGAGTGGAGTTCGCCTATGACCGAAGTAGAAGTAAAGAAAACACAAGAAAGCCTGCAGGATCGTCTGGCTCAAGTTATCGAGCTGCTGCAGCGCCAGCGCGTGGTCGAAGACCTCACGCACCGCCAGGAAGGTCCGCACCATGACCGCGTCGAAAACCTGGTTCACCGGCAAAATCTTGTCGAGTTGCAACGTAAGCTGGATGACCTGCACTCCGCCGACGTCGCTTACATCCTCGAAGCCTTGCCGTTGGATGATCGGCTGACGCTCTGGCAGCTGGTCAAGGCTGATCGCGACGGCGACATTCTCCTCGAAGTATCCGATTCGGTTCGCGAAACCCTGATTGCCGACATGGACGATCATGAGCTCCTGGCCGCGGCCAAGGAGATGGACGCGGACGAACTGGCCGACCTGGCGCCTGAATTGCCGCGTGATGTCGTTCATGAGCTGATGGAGGCATTGGATACTCAGCAGCGTGAGCGTGTGCGTTCGGCACTGTCTTATGATGAAGACCAGGTCGGCGCGCTGATGGACTTCGAGATGGTCACCATCCGCGAGGATGTCAGCCTGGAAGTGGTGTTGCGCTACCTGCGTCGTCTCAAAGAGCTGCCTGGCCACACCGACAAACTGTTTGTGGTCGACTACGAAGGCATCCTCAAGGGCGTATTGCCCATCAAGCGCCTGCTGGTAAATGATCCGGAGAAGAGGGTTGCTGACCTGATGGCCAGCGATACCGTGAGCTTTCATCCGGATGAAGATGCCTACGACGCGGCGCAGGCGTTTGAGCGTTACGACTTGATCTCGGCCCCGGTGGTCGACAAGAACGGCAAGCTGATCGGCCGTCTGACAATCGATGAAATCGTCGACTTGATTCGTGAAGAGAGTGAAACCGAAGTCCTCAACATGGCAGGTTTGCGTGAAGAGGAAGACATTTTTGCGTCAGTCTGGCGTTCGTTGCATAACCGCTGGGCCTGGCTGGCCGTCAATTTGATTACCGCGTTTATCGCGTCCCGCGTGATCGGGCTGTTTGAAGGCTCCATCGAAAAGTTGGTGGCCCTGGCAGCATTGATGCCGATAGTGGCTGGTATCGGCGGCAATTCCGGTAACCAGACTATCACCATGATCGTACGTGCCATGGCCTTGGATCAGGTCAGTACCGCTAATTCTTCGCGTCTGTTGCGCAAGGAATTGGCGGTGGGCCTTATCAATGGCCTGGTATGGGGCGGAGTGATAGGAGTGGTGGCTTACTTGCTATATGGCAGTTGGTCGCTGGGCGTAGTGATGACCGCCGCCATGACCCTCAATTTACTGTTGGCTGCCTTTATGGGGGTTCTGATCCCCATGACCTTGGCGCGTCTGGGGCGCGACCCTGCCATGGGGGCCAGCGTGATGATTACGGCCATGACCGACAGTGGGGGCTTTTTCATCTTCCTGGGCTTGGCCACCATCTTCCTGCTCTGACCTTCCCTTCGAGGGCAATTCTGCCCTCGCTTCCCTTGCTCAAATCCCACGCAAAAAAAAGCCAGCATATAGCTGGCTTCGGCTTTCAAGTGTAAATCAATTGGCTTCTGCGGCCGCCTCTACGTCGTGCGCGATCAGCGAAACGAGAGCATTTTGCTGACGGTGGGAAAGCTGACGAAAACGCTGCAGCAGTTCGCGTTCGTGCAGTGACAGCTCCGGACTATCCAGGCGCATGCTTAGCTCTTCACCCAAGGCACCTTCCTGAATAAGGCTCTGTTCCAGGCGAGCGATGATTTCCGAGTTCATGCTGCGATGATGATTGCGGGCCACATCGGCAATGCGTTCCCGCATTCCGTCTGGCAGACGTACGACGAACTTGTCAGCCGTACGGCTGGAATAAATTGCCTGTTTCAATGGGCGCATATATTTAACCGGTTAGTTCAGGGGAGCGGTTTCTGGAATTGGCCGCAAGGATGTGTGTTAAGACAAGGCTCACGACCAAAGTTCAACCCGAATTGCAAAGAGGCCGCATCATGCCTCAGATTTGACATTTCCTTGGCGTCAATTCTGTGACAAATATTGAACCGCCTACAGGCTTTATGCCAGCACTGATTTGCATTTTTGCGGACTGGTTGGAAAAGTTTTTGCTCGGATCGGACATTCCTGATCTTCACGCAAACCTGTCCTGCATCGGGTTGAAGAGCTTGTGCCGGAAGCAATATGGCCTTTTGCCCTCATCTATAAGGGTAGTGGCAGTATGCTCTTTTACTAGCGCGGGGCGACGTAAGGTAGGGAAGGGCTTGAGGCGGGGAGGGCTAGCGTAGCACGGGGTCGAATTTGATACGACGACCAATGGCGAGCGACACGATCAGCAGGCAGCCGAACACAGCGCTGGCGATAAATGCGAGGGTCGCGCTTTCTCGCATATCGTTACTCAAACCCAGTAGAGCGGTGAGAAGCGTCAGGCAAAGAAATAACCATGCGGATTTGGACATGAGTAGCGCTCTCAAAATACCCAGTGTTCGGATGCTGGGGCGTCTTGCGTGCCTTGGGCCAAGCGAATGGGCGATTGGGCGTTGGCAGTCATCACCGCCAACTGCGGACGTTGCTGCAGATGGTGGGGGACGGGTTGATTGATCTGAGCGGTGTCTTGTAAATCGGCAGGCTGGAAGTGAAAGGTTGCCAGCGCGGCCAGTGCCAATGCGTTGAGGCCGAGCAAAAGGGCGCTGTTCATGATTTCTTCTCCGTATGCCTGTATCAAATCGGGTTAGTAGAAGAACTATTGCAGCTCTCGTGCCAACCTATTAGTTCAATATAAACAACGGCTTGCGGGTAAACCAGGGTCGTGGTGCATTG
>NZ_CVTK01000056.1:0-44907 GCF_900004785.1 Pseudomonas sp. 28 E 9
TATTCCATAAGTTGGACCCATGGGTAGATTCACTTAACAAGAAGTGATTGACAGTTTTCGCAAAGACGCCCTTCTGTAACATGGATCGTTGACAGATCGCGCCTGAAAATCCTCGTGAGCGGGGATACAGCCGGAGGGGGAATCGCGCGGATAGGGCTTTTGCAGCTCGTTCTGAAGCTCTTTGTGCATGACCGCGCTACTCGCTGCTTTGAGGTAGAAGGCAGCCTACAGCGGCTCTAGTTGCAATACGGCCTCCAATCTCACTGCGGCGGGGTGAGGGAAGTGAATTGATTAGGGATGCATCGAAAACGCCTAATCGATACTGTCTTCTCATCTACGTTAAAGGTGAGTCATGTCCTATCGAAATCCTCAGCACGAAGCGCGCCTGGTTCTTCTTTCGACCCTTCGAAGCGCCTTCTCAAGTCTCTACGTCAGTGAAGCGCCCGACGCAAAAAAAATCCGGCTGGAAGGAAGCGGCTCTGAAATTGTGTATCAAGTTGGTGAGGTTGGTGGAGAAAACTATCCTGATTTATATAATTTCCCGTTTCTGTTTCATTTAAATGGATATCCGTGGCAAGAGGCTAATGATTATCTGCTGAACCTAATGCGTGAAAAGGCTCCGATCAATCGGCGCACTGACGATGTTCGGCGTCGTGCCAGCAAACTACTTGATTACCTGTTGTTCTGTGAGGATAACAATCTTGATTGGCTCGACTTCTCCGGTGCTCGGCCTCCACTTCGTCCGACATACAAGTATTTCTACCACCTGATTAACGAAGGCACCCGCAGTAATCAGGTGATAAATCAATACACAGGTGTTATCTACCACTTTTATAAGTACGTTTCCGAGTATTGGCATGATCTCGACATGAAGCGTGTAGATACGATCAAGCAGGTACGGTTCATCGTGCAGGGTTTTAAAGGTGTCAAGGTCGTAGATGCAGAAAAACGCAGCCAAACGCGACGTACGCCGCCGGGTAGTTCTGTGCAGCTAGGGTTCGTTCGCGATGACGGCGAGGACCTCAGGCCGCTTTATAATCTTGAGTTGGGTGCATTTCTGTCCGCCATTCGCAATGAAAAAGAATGGTCTGCAGTTGAGCGATTGATCCTAATGACATCGCTAATGACGGGCGCCCGCAAGCAAACCGTTCTGACCATGCGCTTGAAGAATTTGAAAGGCTTTACAGAGGACAAACTGGAGCGGGAGGGTGCCTATAAATTACATGCTGGCCCCTGCACAGGCATCGATACGAAATACGACAAACCGCAGGTCCTGTACGTCCCGAAGCAACTTGCCGAAGAACTTGTTACGCTTGCTAAAAGCCCAATGATGAAGAAACGGAGGGAAAAGTTTCTAGCTCAGTTAGAGACAAGTCATCCCGGTCTGACGGTGGACGAAGATGATATGTATTTGTTTCTTTCAGATCAAGGTAACTGCTACTACATGGCCAAAAGCGATCCGCGCTATACGATTGTTAAGTCGCCGCAGACAGGGCAGGTCACGGAAACAGTTAAGCGCAAGTTGATCCAGAAAGCCTCTAGCCCATTTCCGAAAGACTTTTCATATCACTGGCTGCGAGCGACCTTTGGATATCAGCTCTACCAGCGCCTGCAGGCATTGGTTCAGGAGGGAGAGTTGAAACCGGGCGAAGACATTGATTTTATTCAGAAGCGCATGCACCACGAGTCCAGGGAAACGACAGAGAACTACCTAAAGTTGTTCAAGATGACTCACGAAAAGGTCATTGCCCAAGAGGTTTGGGAGAGGAAGTTGTTCAATGGCGGCTACGCGGTGCTGAAGGTGGAGGCGCACGATGAATAGTCGTCAGCAATTCGAGCATCGTGCCAATACGCAGATTATTACGCTGAGTGAAGTCACCTATGAGTTTGCTGAGCCTGAGCGCTTGCGTTTGCAACTGTCTCCGAAGGTGATGAAGAAGCCGTTGGATATTGGCAGTTTTGCATATTTGCTGCGTGGTAAGAATGAAAGCGTTCGGGATGATCGCGGCACGCCGGTAGGGATTGAGTCTTTTGTCGAAAGCCGTCGTGAACTGATTGTGAGGCTGCTAGAGTCCTTTATCGGTCTGCGTGATAAGACAGTTCTATTGCGATTGACGCTTACCGCATATTTTATCGACTGGCTGAACGCGCAAGGCTACAGGGAAATGTTTGCCAGTGCAGCGCAAGCCCAGCAAGCCTATCGAGACTATACCGCGCACCTGAATCATCAAATAGCCCATCATGTATTGAAGCCCGTCAGTGCGAAAAATAGTCAGTTGAATGTTTCAAGGATTATTGAACTGCTTTATCCAGAAGACAGTCACCATATCCTAGCAGGTGCGGTCCCGATCATTGCCGAAAAAGGCTCTGAGGCAGCCAGCGCTGCCCATGTTGAGGTGTGCCGGGACGCTTGTTTGGCGATTGCCCAGCAATGCAGTGTTTTCGTCCTGAACAGCCAGCCATATCCCTTTGTTGTGAGCATCAGGGATTATGAGGTGGTTGTGTTTCCATCAAGCCATGGTTGGGTTGGCCCATTCAAGACATCGCCGCTTAATTATAATGCCGGCGAGCGACGGATTGCGACGGTCGAAGAATATTTGGCCGCTGCTGACAGGTTGGGGCGAAGGCTATACAAAAAATCGGAAGCAGAGCGCACTCTATTAAACGCACAGGCGAGTTTGGATGCGGCCAACGAATATGGGCGCCACTGGCACCGGCTTCAAGTGGCGGGTTTTGCCGCGAAAGCCTACGCAAGCCTTCTCCTTATGATCACAGGCGCCACGCCGACCGAGTTTGACCAGTTTAGCTATATAGACGCGATCGAGGTTGAGAAATCTCCAATCAAGAAAGAGTTGTCGGCTGTGAAGTTCCGGGCGGGCGGGAAATCAACTCTTTATAACATCGGGCGTGACACAGGGTTGCCGCTGCTCAAGGAGTACCTGAAGCTCCGTGAGTGGATTCTGAATGGCGTGTCGCATGAGCGGCTGTTCTTTACGATGCCTGCGAGTGGCGAACTAGCAAGCACCGATAACGAATTTTCTGAATTTAACACAACTATGTTGATGAAAAAATTCTTCAACTCCATCAGCGGCACCTTCCTTGACCCCAAGGTACCAAGACTTTCGCCGCGCAAGATGCGCAAGTACAAGAGCCTTGGGATGCATACCGCTGGCGTGTCGCCGTCCACGGTAGCGGCAACCTTGAATCAGAGTTTGATGGTCAATCTTTCGACTTATTCGGAGGCTACTCCTGAGCAGCAGAAAGCTGAGTTCGGACAGTTTTGGCAGGCCATGCGCCATACAGCCAAAGTCGCGTTTGAGCGCAGCCATAGGCCTGCAGAAGGCGAGATCGGAACGGCGGCGGGTCACTGTGACGGGTTCAGTCAGCCGATCCCTGTGCATGATTTAGGGGCTGTTGCAATCGAGCCGAACTGCCGCAGCCAATACGGCTGCTTGTACTGCGAGCACTATATCTGTCACAGCGATGAAGAAGACCTGCACAAGATTGTGAGTTTGCAGTATGTGATCAATGCGGTGCGTGAAGCCGCGCCCGATTCGGCTCATGCTGAAGCGCTCTACAAAGAATTGTCGATCCGAATCGAGTTCATCCTTGAGGCGCTTGGCGAGCGTTCGAATGCGGTGAAGCAGTTGGTCGAAGCGATCAAGGCCAAGGTGTTTGAATACGGTGAGCTCACGCCTTTCTGGGAAAGCCGTCTGAGCCGTTATGAAAAAATGGGAGTGGTATTTTGAACGCTGTTGTCCAGTCCATCGGCAGTCTCTTTTCCAGCGGCCAGTTTTCGCCAACCAGTGAGCCAGATAAGGCGCCGCAACTCTACGGCAAGCCCGCACCCGATTTCGTTCTTTGTCGTGATGCGAAAGGCAACGCCACGGCGGTATACGGTGAACGCGTTTGGGACTTTAACCCATACCGGCTGAGTGCAAAAAAACTCGCGCGAATACGTTTTGATACGGTATTCAACGAAAGTGGCCTACAGCAGCAGGCGCTGATCGAAGAAGCCAGACATCTGCTGTATTGCATGATCTATTTTGCCGGTGGCGGGCGACTCGGTAAGCTGAGCGCAAGCACATTTTGCCAGTATTGGCTCTTGCTGCGCTTAGCCATTCAGTTCTGCTATGAGCAGAAACAGAAGCCCATGGTTGGCGTGCTGTCCTTGCGGCAGATCTTTACCGTGCCGGTTTATCTGGCGGCTTTTATTGGCCAAAGTAGCTTCGATAAAAAGGTTTTTTCTGGGGTTTTGAAAGGCTTGGCCAGGGTGGGCGAAGAACGGTTGGGTTATGCCGTGATCAATCCCGCCAAATTTGATCTGTCACGACCAGAGCACAAGCAGCATCCAGTCATTCCGACACGAATCTATTTGAATCTCATCAATCTTACTGGCGACCTGCTCAATCAGCTTTATGTAGGCGTTGGGCGTTTCGAGTCCTTTATCGCCTGCTTTGCTGATGAGCATTACGGCATTACTCATGACAGACAGAATTCTTTGGGTGTTGGTGGCAAGGCACACCGGCGGCCCGACATGGGGCAAGCGATCAAGGATCATGGTCTGACTTCGGTGTTTGCCGGTGAGTTTGAGTGTTCTGGGAGGAGAAATCTGCAACTGCGCTTGCTCCGAATGCAGTATGTGGTGAAAACGCTGATCCACCTCTATACCGGCATGCGCGATCAAGAGGTGATGCGAATGCCGTATTACTGTTTGTCCGATCAAGTCGTCAGGCAGGTGGTCGTCGATGACCAGGGCATTGAACGTGATAAGCCGCGGTCAGTAAATGTCCTCTCGACCACCACAAAGTTCACCGGCTACAACAAAGAAGCCGCATGGTTCGCGCCGAGGGAGGTCGTCAGGGCGGTCGAAGTCGCCCAGGCGATTTGTCGCGGACTCGCCAAACTCTACAAAATCGAGTTGGAAGCCCGTTGCCCGCTGTTTCTCAACCCTTCCATTGTTGGTTATACGCGGAACAGTGCCGAAGTTGGCGTGACGAGTTTTAAGGCTAGAGGGACACAAGGAACTGTTTTGCACGGGCTGTCGATCCAGCCAGAGGACTTGCAGGAACTGGCGCAGAGCGATCCTTCTCGTGACTTTTACAATGAGCCAGCGTTTGCTGCCGGCCAGCCCTGGCCGCTGACAAGTCATCAGTTTCGGCGCTCGCTGGCATTCTATGGCAGCAGTAGCGGTTTTCTTTCCTTGCCGACGCTGCGGGCGCAGTTCAAGCACATGACGATTGAAATGTCGCGCTATTACGCGAATGGCTACGATAACCTGCGCACCATTTTTGGCTACTACGACGACAAGAAGAAGGACTTTGTGCTGCCAAGCAATCACTTCGCCTTCGAGTATCAGATGGCCGTGCCCATGTCGGTGTCGAACCAGTTGATTGCCGATCTTCTGTTTAATGAGGAACCGCTGTTCGGCGGCACCGGCTCGTACATGGAGAAACAGAAAGAGCGGGTTAAGGCGGGTGAGATTCAGATTGAAGATGTCCGCGCTGACACCGAACAACGGGTTAAAAGCGGTGCAATTAGCTACCGTCCGACACTGCTCGGTGGCTGTACTAAGGCGGGCCGTTGCTACTCCTTCTTGCTCGGTGACTACACGGAATGCCTGTCTTGCGAGGGCGCGATTATCAAGCCTTATAAGCTCAATGCGGCGATTGAGGATGCGGAGAATGAATTGTACAGTTACGCAGAAGGCTCGGGCGAATATCAAATTGTGAAGGGCGACATTGAGCGTTTAACCGCCTTCAAAGCCCGTCTGATTGACTCGGTGGAGGTTTAACCATGAAGTCTGGTGACGGAACAAGCAAGGGGGTGGGCGCTTGCGAGCAAGCCTTGCAGCGCCTCTTGGTTGGTAAGCCTGTTGTGCCCGAGCATGTTGCTTTAGACCTGTCGAAACTCACTGCCAGCATTGTCAGTCTGGAGGCTGGATTTGATCGTGGCTACTTGAAGAAGTCGCGTAAAGCGCATTTACCGCTACTGGCTCAAATCGAGGCGGTTCGGGCAGAGGCCAGCAAAGGGGCGGGTTCATCTAGCGGCAAAAAAATCCGGCAGATGGAAAGTCAGCTGGCCGCGCTGGAAAAAACGCTATCAATCGCTCAGATGCAGCGTGACAACGTGCTGGCTCAGAATATGAAGTTGTGGCAACGGGTGCGCGAGCTGGAACATTCGATGGCTTATAGCCGCTCGGGCCACTCGGCAAAGGTCGAATCCCTGCTGCGTAGTGACAAAGGCATGACCTTCACCTCGGCGTGAGCTTGTTCGAAAATTTCCGTGTTGACGGGGTAGCCGCCCAAGAGAACTTCTTGCGCAGCTTGGTCATTGCGACGACGAAATAACTCAGCTTGAACCGACTGGCACGATTAAAACCGCTTGATCAGAAAGATGCAGGTTTCTCTGGAAGCCTGCTCCAACTGACTCATTGTGTCGAGCTCGATATGATTCTCAGGCAAACTCAGCAGCACTAGGCTTTCAGCTTTCTGCATGGGGTCGATATTCGTGTTCTGCAGTGACTATGAGAAAAGCAGGGCCTGGCTGCATGCTAAGGCCAAAGACGCCGGATCGCTATCGGCTGACAAGGAGGCGTATCTAGATCTTGAGATGGCGATCAAGCTGCGGGAGCGGACGGAGCATGAAGTTTCAGTATGTTGGTGGCAGCCGCGTCAGCAGAAGTCTCAGAAAGGCAAAAACCCGGAAATTAGCCGGGCTCTGCAAATCCCTCAAGGGGTTAAAGCTCAAGTGCCTCAAGGGCTACCGTGAAAACTCTATGGCCGGTTGACTCAAATGTCAATATTAGTCAGATAAGACTGACTCGCTTCCCTCACGGGCTTGGAACCTTGCAGCTTTGCAACTTCTAAAAAGCAGGCAGTCAATGTGTGCCGTAATGTGTAGTCGTCAGAGTCCGAGTAAGCTTTCCTAACGCTGTCAAACCGAATGTGAATTGTAAGCGTCCGGCCATCACGCCTTAGGTGATTGAGCCGGTTGCCACTTATGCGGCAGCAACTGGTCGATTTCACACGCCCGCTGAACCGGCAACTTCCTGCAGGCCTCCAACCGAGTGTAGGACTGGTTCGGCCAACTGACTTTTATTCGCGACGTGTAGATCAAAAAACTTTCGGCGGGCATGGGCCATGCAGCCAATTTCGGTAATGGCCGAGCCTGACCGGTGTAAATCAACCCGAAGCTGCCGTTCACGAAGGACAGAAATCGGTATAAGCAGTCCTTCAGAAAGCCGTAGGACGGCTGATAATCCATGGCCTGACCTCATCCGGCGTCATGAAAAGCCTCGTTTATCGCGTTGAGCAAAGTAGCCCTTATAGGCGCGTCACCCTCTCATCTACCAATCCTCAAATACCCGAAAGTCGTTCTCTCGGGCATTTGAGCATCCGGTAAAAAAACTTGTAACTCAGTTCACCTTGAACCGTCCCACCAGCCCCTGCTGTTGCTCGGCCAAGCGGGCTAACTCGCGGCTGGTGACGGCGGTTTGTTCAGCACCGGCGCTGACCTGGATAACCAGAGTGTTGATGTCGTTTACGTTGCGGTGGATCTCCTCGGCAACCTGACTCTGTTGTTCTGCCGCCGAGGCGACCTGTATGTTGCTGTCGCTGATGGTCGCGATGCCCTCGGCTATTTCTTCTAGCAACTCCCCTGCGCGCACTACGTTGCTCGCGCCTTCTTGAGCCTTCCCTAGAGTTTCCTGCATGGAAGTGGCGGCACGGTCGGAGCCGGATTGCAGATTGGCGATCATCTTCTGGATACTGACGGTGGAATCCTGAGTCTTTTTGGCCAGATTCCGCACCTCATCGGCGACCACGGCAAATCCACGACCCTGCTCACCGGCACGGGCAGCCTCAATGGCAGCGTTCAAAGCTAGCAGATTGGTTTGCTCTGCTACACCACGAATCACATCCAAAACCGAGGAGATGGAATAGCTTTCACCCTTGAGCTCCTCAATGATTCGGGATGTTTGTTCGGCCTGAACCTCAAGCCCTTTGATCAAGCTGATGGTGTTCTCGATTTCAGCCTTGCCCTGCATAGTGCTGGCATTAACGCGCTGCGACATCTCTGCGGCGTCGGTAGTGCTGCGCGCCACGTCTTTGACCGTGGCGCTCATCTCGCTGATGGCAGTGACCACCTGATCGGTGCCTTGACGCTGCTGGACGACGTTATTGCTAGTTTGCAGGGCCACAGCCGAAGACTGCTCGGCGGCGGTCGCGACCTGCGCCGTGGCACTCCCGATCTCACGGATCACTTCACCGATCTGTATGGCCATGTTATCCAGGTTACGCGAGATCTCGCCAAACTCGTCTCTGCCGGTGTAACGGGTTCTGGCAGTTAGGTCACGCGTGGATAGCGAAATAAGGGTGCGGTTCACGTCGACCACAGCGATTTTGATATTGCGAATAATCACCGAAGCGAGCCACAGCACCGCAATCAACATCAGAATGACGGTGGCTATTGCGACATACAGACTGCGCTGGGCATCGGTACGCGCGACATTGGCTAGGCTCACGACCGTCTGGCCCAGTTCAGCCTCGACCTGAGCCATCATGTCGATACGGCTGGTGGAAAGGTTGAACCAGTCTTCGGGTTTGATATTAAGCGGATCGCCTAGAGGCGTATCAAATCCGAGTTTTTGCAGGCGAGCTACATCGACGGATGCGGGCTGTTGTAGAACCGCATCCAGCTTATTTTTGAACACGGCAGGAGCCCAGCGTTGAAAGGCCTCGAAATAGCCGGAGAACTCGCCCATGTTGCGGCTGAAACGTGACAACAGCGGCGCATCAAAACGGTTTTGGTTGAATGCCAGGCCAAGCAGTACACGCTCTCGACCAGAGCGCTCTTTCATGTCTACGAACTGATTGAGTGAACTCAGCCCACGCAGGATTTCCGGATCCTCAATGCTGGTTTCCAGTGAGTAAGAGAAGCCGATCAAATTTTTGATAAGATCGGTGAATCGGGTGCCGGACTCGCCGTTATTGATTGCGAGCGTGTCCACCTGCTGACGCAGTCCGGCCAAACCATCAATTGCGCGCAGCATCTTGTCAGGCGCGATAAGACCCTCGGTCGATTGCGCATGCATCGCGCTCACCGCACGGTCGGTTTCTTGGCGTAAGACTTTCAACTTGTCCTGCATCGTCTTACCACCGCTGCCCAGAAACACGCCGCTTGCGCCGCGCTCACGCTGGATAGTGGTTACTACGTCACTGAGTTTCTGCGCGGTGCCGGTAGCGGTGACCGCTCGGTTCATCTCGCTCAGTGTCTCCCGTTTGTCAGCTACAAAAATCCCGGCGAAGACCAGAAAGCCCAACAGGGGAAACATCAAAATAAGCAGTAGCTTTGTACTCAAAGGAGCATTTCTAAGCATGGCAGGCCTCAGGGCTTGAAGATGTTGTTTAAAGCTATCCAAGGCGAACGTTCTATGAAGTCGACGTCTGATAGAGCCCAGGATGGTTCAGTAGTAGCCTGCCGTAGCCAGTTTTTTCTCCGTTCGGAATGTTTCGGCTGAAACCAGCAAAGCTTTACCTGTACCCGTGTATCGATAGGGGCCTAGGTACCGAGTAGGCCCAGACGTAAGCGCGGTGGGTTTTCTTCTCTCCTGGAGCCAGCATTTGTACCGGTGTTTCATCGGCGTGGACTACGCGCTGGGCCAGCACTGCTTCGCGCAGCGCATCGACCAGCGGCTGAAGCTGCACGCCGGTTTGACCCATCCACTGCGCTAGTGTCGAGCGCGGGATGGCAAGGCCGGCACGGCCGAAGATCTTTTCCTGTCGATAGAGCGGCAGGTGGTCGGCGAATTTGGCCACCATCACTTGCGCCAGCAGGCCGGCAGTGGGGATGCCCTTGTCGATCACCTGCGGCGGCACCGGGGCCTGGGTCAGTGTTTCGCACTGCCGGCAGGCCCATTTCCCACGAACGTGCTGTTCGACGGTGAACACGCCCGGCGTGTAGTCCAGCTTCTCGCTGACGTCTTCACCGATGCGCTGAAGCTGACAGCCGCAAGCGCACTGAGTGTTGTCCGGCTCGTGATGGATCACAGTGCGCGGGAACTGCGGCGGCAACGGCGCACGCTTGGGTTGCTGGCGTGGTTCTATCTGCGCGGGTGCGGGATGAAGTGCTTTTAAGTCGGCCTCGATGGCTTCGAGGTCGGTATTAAGCAGGTCATCGAGCAAGCTGCCTTACGCCGGGCTGATCTGCTCGCTGCGCTTAGCAAACTTGTGTCGCTTGAGAATGGCGATTTCGTGGGTGAGCTGCTCGATGATCGTCTCATCACGATGGATCTTTCTGCCCATGGTGTCGACCTTGGACATCAGCTGCGCAGCCAGCGCGCGCAGTTGTTCAGGGGGCATTTGATCGAGATCGGGCAAAGAAGTCATGCCGTGGATTTTACCAAAGCAGTCCTCCGGTCACAGCTATAAGCCAGGTATTAGAGCAATGTAATTGCGCCGCCTGCACCTACTCGCTGCCAAGGCAATCCAAGTACCAGCGCCTGGAGTTGTTCGGGGTCGAGTTCGACCTCCGCGCCAAGATGGATGCCCGGCCAATGAAACTTGCCCTGATTCAAGCGTCGCACCGCTAGCCAAATACCAACGCCGTCATGCACCAGCACCTTTATGCGGTTGGCCCGGCGGTTGGCAAAGAGGTAGGCGCAGTGCGGCTTCGCCGCACCGAACACGGCAACCACCCGGGCCAGTGCAGTGTCAGTGCCGGCCCGCATGTCCATGGGCTGGGTGGCGAGCCAGATGGAGTCGATACGAATCATTGGGCCAGGCCACGGATAAAACACGCGCAGCCGTCCGGATCTGAGGCTGGCCATTTTACGGTGACGGATTTATCGCCCAGAACCAGTGAGATGATCACCGTCTCTTCTGTTGCGCGCTTGGGTGCAGCTTGTACGGGGATGAAGGCCGGCAGAGTTGCGGGTGATTGATCCCGGTAAATCGGTAGCCACTTGCGGATCACGTTGGCGTTGATGCCGTGATGGATGGCTACGCTGGAAATCGTCGCTCCAGGTTGCAAGCATTCCTGGACGACCTGGGCTTTAAATGGTTTGGGGTAAGAGCTGCGTTGGCGCATGGAAATCCTGGCGATAAGGGTGATCGCGTCCGCTTAAAATACGCGGACACCATCGCCCTAAATACTGGAGTTCGGTAGGTGTGTTCGCCATCCGCTTACGTTCCTCCGCGCAAGCACTACTCGGGATCGAGTAGTGGATACTCATGAGCTTTTCTGCAATGGCGTCATTGGATATCCGTAGACCCGCCTTGAAACTCTAACGCCTTTTTATACAGATCAATCTTTCTTTGTAGATCGCTTGGTTTCGCTGGCAGGTCGAGAAACTGGTTAGCTTCGGCTAAAGACTGGAAGTCGTCGGATCGGCGTAGGTGAAATAAGATGAGCTCTCTGAAATAAAACTGTATTTGATAACAATATGTTTTAGCGCGCTCGCTTTCTTCGCCGGCATGTACGCTCTGATTCCTATGTTCACGAAGGTGTTCAAGTACTTGTTGATGAAACTCGCTTTCTTCGAATAAGAAAGCGCAGCGTCGAGGTATGCCATCTTTATTTGAGTCAGATGGTGATGCAAGACATTCTAGTGCGCCCCAAAGCCTTATAAGAGCCGAATTGTGTTCTCTTTCATCCAGTGCTCGGACGTATCGAAGTAGCGAGTCCTTTATTACTCTACCGTATTTGCATATTTTTAATCTTGAAAGAGCCCACTTGACGTTTTTACCAAATACTTCCGGCTTCGATGGTGAGTATACTTTACCTGCTTCAAAATATGGTTCATACCATACAGTCGATTTTGCTGGCTTGCCACTAAAGTAGTGTAGTGTGTGCGTCTGCCCCAGCCTGACTTTATTTATGGCGGCCTGTTTATTGCCCATTAGCTCCATACTCGAATTTCCAAATAACGCCATAATCGCTCTGAGTATGTCTAAGCTTCTCAGTGCTTTCGTCGTGGCTCCCTGGTCGGTTTTGGCTTTCAACTGGATCTTAACCTTGCAATATTGCTCATGTTCGTCATTCAACGTACGGTGAGATGCCTTAATCTCCCGGCTCCTAGAGTAGTATTTTTTAGGATAGTCTCCAGAAAATAAATTTATATGTGTATCTTCAATGTATATTGACTTAAGAGTCAGGTGAGCAGGGTTGATGGATACAGAAGTGAGGAAACAATATTTTTCTTCTCTGGTAGCGAGCTCAGCTCGACAAATTTTCTGAATATTTTCCATTAGCGCATCTTTAGTGAGCACTCCTGCCGTAGCAGTGATTGAAATACTTCTGGACAGAATTGAGTCAAGATTTAGTCCGTCCGATTTTGACGTTAACTCAATCATTGAGAAAAGGCTTGCGAAGGCATTGTGATATTCAAAGGCTTCGAATGACACTCGACCATCAACGGTTATTTTTTTTATACTCTCAATTTTTTTAATAATTTCTTCGGGCTTCAAATTGCTATTTTTAGTCTTCCATCCTATCTTCATATTCAGCCCTCTATTTTTTATCTGTCGGCTTTTAAGTTGTACAAAGTAAATCGCTTGAGAGCTAAAAAATAAAACGTTGAGCGTCCCCTCTACACCCAAAGGACACGTTTGGCCGAAAGCAGTCGCTTATGAGTTACCGCGTTCGGCCAAAAGCGGATGCTCAAGGTCGAACTTTTTCGACCCTAAGCTGCCTTTTTATGGGAATAAAAGTGGTTCAGCCTAAGCCGCTATCGACCCAGAAATAGCAGTCACAGGGTGATTGCTTTTAGCGATAGCAACCGACTGCGCCAATCCATGTCCATTACAAACTGCGTTTAAATCCCATGCACATATTTTTTATTCTCAGGAGTTAAGAGCGGTGCGACTTTAAGCCATTGAAGAAAGCGCTTCGAACCGCCCATCGTACAGCGTCGTCCGTTCTCACACTTTTCCAATGATCTGGATGACGCATTACATCACGCACTTCGTATCGCTCATCTTCTGGATATCGAACCTCCATAAATCCTATCCGATATAAAAAACGCGCGAGCGCGATATCGGGCTCACCGTAGGAGACGCCTTTATGGAGCTTCACTTGACCATTCCCGATTAGGCCTCGGAGATGTTTGTATAGGTCAGATGCAATCCACTCGAGAGGTTTGCCAGTAAAAGATTGCAGACAAATATCCAATCCGACACAAAGTCCACCAAATTCAGTTTTTAAGAATTCGAGCTGGTCAGTGGAGTAAATCCACTCTGCATCTTGAATCTCTAAGTCAGTGACCGGCAGTCTTTCTGACCCGTCGAGTGCAAACTTGATCATGGCCCTGAGGCTTCGCGGCGTATACATTGAGCGGCGGACAAAATAACTAAATGAATCACTCGTCGATTTATTCTTTAGCGTGACTTCTGGAGTAAAGAATACATGCCACATATCATCGAAAGGCACCCGAATTTTTTTAGGTTCACACCCTAGCGCTGCCGCAATCGCAAAACGCAGTCTATTTGCAGTCCATTTCCTCAAATCGCTCACATCCCAATTAAGATGAACGACACCACTCACCTTGTCAGAATAATGCCAGCCGGGATTTATATTTAACCACAAATCTTGTCGCATAAAGAGATGGACTTCGGCATTTAAGTTGTTGTGAGTGATTCGATCTGCTGCCTCTATAGCGTCTCGAATCAATCGAATACTTGTAGCGCCGCCCGCTTCTTGCAAGTTGTCAAAATCGTCTACATAAAGGGCGAAATTAGTTGCTTGTGCAACGCGGGCAATTCTTTCGACACTATTCTTTTCTTGCGCTGCGTTTTCGGAGGCAATGTTCTTTGCCCACGGAACAAGTGTCTTAATTACGTCGGCTATACGTTCTCCGAAGTCTCGCTCGGTTATACCCTTAGTGATAGCCCAAGCACGTAATGCAATATCGTCATCGCTGGTGAGTAAACGTCCGCTCATGTCATGTGCAAGCCGCCTGCAAATCATGTCTGCGTAAATCTGCATCCAATCGGCAACTGCGCCGTATCCACGTTCGGTTGCCTTCGCCAGACGTTCGGCATGTAACGATGCAAGCTCGTCCGCTGAGGCCTCCACAATTAAGGTTTGAGAATCCTCTTTGCGACGCTCAATGCTAGTAAGGCGAACGGCGGACTTCCCTGCGCCCTTTCGTGCCACAGCGACAGTCACCGTTGTGGCCGTTGCATTATCAAACCAATCTGGTCGGACTAGTAAATTGTCGAACCACTTATCTTGAGCCGTATCACGTTCGGCGTCTGGATACCCTATGAAAGAAGAGCTTTGATGCCAGCGTTTGCGAATGGCCTCAACTTGCTCAGGAGTCAATGATAGGATCTGCTTGGACGGTCCTTGCATAGTCATGAGTTGTAGATTTCCCTTACTAATACCGCATCAGTTCCTTGCCTACATGCAACCGCTGAGCCCAAAAAACTGTGTCGAAAGGCGAGGGGTTAGACGACAAGACCTCAACGAAGCTTACGAATTCGACGTAGGTGTGTCTATGGATGGCATGAGATTGCACACAAGAGTTCAGTTTTGGCGATTAAATGTCGGCCTCATATATAGATTTAGAAATCCAGTCACCCAATGCCCGCTTCCGGCCGCCAGCTGCCGGTCAAGGCGCTCCCGTTGTGCTGGTCAAATTCGACGCAAACAGCTGGTCAGGTGGAATGCAAATGACAGGTCATTGGCAATGCAAACGGGTGGTCAAGTGGGATGCAATTGTCCAGCGAGCACTAGAGTGTCAATGCTCGGTCTGAAGCAAGCGTGCGGCTGGCGGATAGTGTGTCAATGTCTGCCGTAATTGACCTGCAGATAGTCAATCCTTGGTTGTAACATTGACAGTCAATGCCATTTTCTTCTGAATTGGCTGACGCCTATATTTTTCCGGGGGATGCACGTTGTCAATCCACCAGGGAGATAGGTGATACCAAGCACTACGGATGACTTCGTCCGCACGCCTTGATGCAGCATCCGGCGCCAAACGATAGACCACCTGATCCCTCAATACCCAAATCTCATCGCCCTCCCAATAGTAGGTACCTGCACGTGCTTTACTCGGGTCATCAAGGACAAGTCCTGCCTCACGCAATTGCAGCATGAAGTCACCGACATACCGAGGCGCAAGCCCTTGACAATCACCTAGTCTGAAGCCGCCATTGGTCAATCTCGGGGTGACGGCCCGGTCCAACGCCAGCAGAAGCAGCACCTGAGCATCCGGTAGCGCGGAGTAGTCCACCGTGCGGGTTGACTGCCTGCCTACGTATTCGGCCAACTGCCGTTCAAGTTCTGCGGCTTTCGCCTTTTCAGCCGCAAGCGCAATCGCGTCCTGATCGTTCTGACACAGCGTACAAAGCCTGGTGGAACGCTGAGGAACCTTTTTAGCCTCGGAGCGATTTTTGATTTCGATCAGTTCTGCGCACCTGGGGCAGACCTGATTGTTATCAAATGCATTGCAACGTTGCCGTATGAAGCTGGCAAGCGTCACGCCCGGTGCCATTTCAATAACGTCCGTCAGCGCACTCACTTTTTCAAGGTACTGCCCTGACTCATCGACAGCCCAGTAACGCTCGATCAACTCAATTTCTTTAGGATCTTCGGTCAATATTTGCAGCTTGATTGCCATGTAAGCAGTCCTGTTTCGCGTGTGTTTTATTTCGTATCCAGTCATCGCTGACTTATGGGCGCTTATCGCTGAGGGCTGTTGCGGCGACACCCACAACCTTGTTTAAGTCGCTCTTCGTTTGACGCTCCTCCAGCAGCGTTCTGGGCAACACAAACCCTTCAAAACTGCGTTGGGTGATTGGGTTGTTGGCCTTCTCTGCGCCAATTCGATAACGCATCAACCCGTCGGCAACGGCAAAGGTCAGGTCCACGCTGGTGTCGGTACGGCCATTGAGGTGCCCGCGACTGAGCAGCCGGAACAACGACCACGGCCCGCGATAACTCATGCTGGCGGTGTTGCCGGTGCTGTGCACCAGGGTCAGTTGGCTGCCATTGGTGTTGCCCAGGCTGTTGGGCCACACCAGCCCCGTGCGTTGCGGCGCGCCGTGCTGGTAGGGGATCAGTTGGCCGTCGACGCTGAGCATGCTGCTCAGGCGGGTGGCGCTCAGGGCCAGGGGTTCGATGGTGAGTTGCACGGCCAGGTGGCCGCGATGGTTGAAGAAGGTGTCACGGATGCGTTCGACTTTTTTCAGCTGTTCCAACACATCGGTGCGCACCAGGTAGCCGCCAAGGCTGTCGGAATACAGGGCGTCGAGGTTGTCCTTGAGGAATACGCTCAGGTACTGATCGTGGAACTGTTGCAGGCGCCCTTGTGGGCCGAAAAAGGCTTCGAAGTCCTCCAGCGAGGCGTCCTCGCCGCTTGCCTTGAACGGGTAGCGCCCGGCCAGGCGGTCGCGGTAGAAGCTGTAGATTTCGCTGTCCCAGCGCTTTTCCAGCTCGCGCAAAGCCGCAATGACTAACACCTGGGAAGTCTGGTCGGCGAGTTTTTTGACGTGTTGGTTCAACGGTTCAGGCAGGCCCACGGCGACACGTTGCAGGTTGGCGATCGGGTCGGCACCGGTCAGGGAGAAGCGGTTGAGTACGGTTTTCAGCGCCGCCTTGCCGGGGGCTGGGTTGTCGTGCACGGTTTTGGCGTAGTCGTAGACGGCACTGACCGAGCGCAGAGTTTCTTCGTAGTAAGACGGCTGCTCGCCCCGTGGGCTGATCAACTCTGAGAGGCTGGAGAATGCGCGCCGAATCCCTGCTGCCTGTTGCTGCCCCTCCGGCACCTTGTCCAGATTGAGCGGCGCTTGCCCTTCAGCCAAGGGCGCGGCCGGATAGATCACGCTGTTGTCGCGCAGGGTTTCCAGCAAGCGCCGCAATGGCGCGGCCGGGCCGGTGACTTGTTCCAGTACCGCCACGCCGTGGCTGAGGTCGTCGAAGTCGGTGACCGCGAACTGATTCAGTGCGCGCCGCCAGCTGTCCACGTAGTCGGCGCTGTACAAGGCACGAATCCGCAGGGTCAGCACTTTGCGGTCTTCGTCGGAGTAGTCCAGGCGTTGGCGTTCGCCGAGCACCCACTGGTCGATCATCGCCAGTTCGATGATGCCCTCGGTACCGGGTTCGAAGTAGTCCTTGAAACCCTTGGCGGTAAGCAGCGGCGGCAACTGCAAGCCGCTGCCCTCTTGATCGGTGTTGAGCGGGCGATAGACGATATCGAACGCCGGGCCGACCTCATTGCGCAGGTCCAGCGGGCGATGCAAACGCTCCAGGGCATCCTGTTTCAGACTCATATAGACCCGTTCGGCCATGGGCAACTGGCGCAATTGTTGTTGCACCTGGGCAATGCGTTCACGGTAGTGCGGCAGATCGGCATCGGCGTATTTGAGCGCGTAGCCCAGGTGTCCCATCAGATCGGCCTGCAACTGGCCCTGGCCTGGATAGGCACGCTGCCATTGCTTGGCGACCCACTCTTCGACGATGGCCGGGCGGCGGTTTTGCCGTTCTTCGAGCATGCGGTACACGCGCAGGGCCGCCAGTTGCTGATTGCTGCCGGCGGGCGCGGTATTGATGGCATCCAGCACTCCGCTGGCAATCGCCGGCAGGAAGCGTTTGGACAGCAGATTCAGGTACGCCTCATCCACAGTAGGGCCAATCGCCCTCCCCTGGTACAACCCCATATCAGACAGCAACGGCCAGGCCTCACGATAGTCGCCGTAGACCAACACCGCATCGCGGATCTGGTCCAGGGGCAACAATAGGTTGCGCCCCGTTGGGTCGACCTTGGCGTCGATGTCTCGCTCACTGAACTCCTGACTCTTGGCCAAGACGTTGGCCGCTTTGTCGCGGTTGATGTTGAAGTAAAACTGCCAAGTCCCAATAACTACCAGACAGCCCAAGGACGCAACGCTGAACCCAGCGATCAGCAACCGTCGCTTGCTGCGGGCCACCTTGATGTTGTCGCCCGCCAGGCCCGCTTCGGGGTAGATCACCCGCTGGAACAGTTGCTGGGCAAAGTAGATGACCGTGCCACCGGCCGGTTTGACCTCCGGTGGCGGTGGCGGCAGTTGATAGGCTTGTCCCGCTTCTTTGATGAAAGCGTTGCTCAGGGTGCCCTGCTGCAGCACCGAGGAGAAATACAGCCCGCGCACCAAGGCCGGCGTGGTGAAACGATCGCTGCCGAGCATTTCACTGAGGAAGCCGAACAGTGCCGTGCGCAAGCCCGCCATCTGATACATCAGCGCCTGCAAGCGATCACGCTCATCCAACGTGGGCGCCTCCCGGGTGCTGTTGAAAACCTGCTCGCTCAGGCAGTTGACAAAGGTCTGGTATTGGCGTGTCAGCTCCGCCAGCCAGGCATCGAAATCATCCACCGCATCCAGGCTGAAGGTGAAGCCCAGCAGGTCTTCGCGGCCGCTGCGCGACAACCGGGCAAAGAACTCTTCGAAGCCTTCCAGCAGGTCGAACTTGCTCAGCGTCACGTATACCGGCAGGCGCGTTCCCAATTGCCGCGTCAGCTCAAACAGGCGGGTGCGCAGCAGGTTGGCGTGGGTCTTGCGCTGTTCGGGACATTGCGCCAGCAAGGCCTGCACATCGATCACCAGCACCACACCGTTCAATGCTCGACGGCTGCGGTTGCGCGTCAGCCACTCGAGCAAGTGTCGCCAAAGGCGCGGGTGGGTGCCGGCGGGCAATACCGGTTTGACCTTGCCCCGCACGGCCCTCGGCTGCGCAGTATCGTTACCGGTTGGCTCCGGCTGGCTGAGGAACTCACCCGGCGGGTCGATCAACACCGCTTCGTCGCCGATCCACCAATCCACCGGATAGGCCAGTTGCTCCTCCTGGTGTGCCCTGACCCCGGCCTTGGTCACATGTGACAGTGAAAAGCTCTGATTGGAGCGGGTGATCAGGCTGGTTTTGCCTGCATTTTCCTCGCCCAGCACCAGGTACCACGGCAGCTGATACAGCGAACGCCGGCGCTCCATGTTGTTCAGCAGGTTGCCCAAGCTGCGGTCCAGCGCACGCTCCTGCGCCTCGATATAAGGTAGGCAAGGATCGGCCTGCAACGCCGCCTCATGCTGACGCTCAACCTGCAAACGCTGATAGCGATTACGCACCCGCCACGCCCAGATCAGCAACGGCACCACCAGCACCACGACACTGGCCGATACACGCATTGCCAGTTCACTCAGCGGCTGATGCTCGCGCCAGACCCACTGCGGGCCCAGCCACCAGATGGCGATCAACAAAAACACCACGCCCAGCAGCACCAATACTGGCACCGCCTGGTTGAACTGACGCAGCACCGGCACGCCCCAGCGTTTGAGGTAACTCCAGACCGTTTTCATGAAGTGCTCCTAGCGTATTTGTAATATTCGTTTCCAATAGACGGGAAGCAGATGATCCCCCTTGCACTCGTCAGCATCCCTCCCATGGTCATGGCTTTCGCTCCGCAAAGCTGGCAATGAACTCATCGAGGATGCGCTTGCTTTCGGCAGCGTCCTCGGCAGTGGGCCCGCGGGGGTTGAACCACGGATCCGGCTTGGGCACGACCGCGCCATAGCGGATGCGCACGGACTTGAGGATTGCATCCCACAGGGCCATGGCTTCGTAGTCGGTTATGGACGGGTTGACGGGTTCTGCAGGTGCTGGGAGCTGCCAAAGCGGCAGTTTGTAGCCTTTGTTGGCGAATTCGGGGAGAGTCCAGCGAACGAGGTCTCTTGGTTTATCAGGATCAATGGCGGAGCGTTTTTTCCCACCCGCCGATAACCGGATGCTCACGCCAGGGCGGCTCAGGGAGGGGTTGTCTCGATAGTTCTCGCTGACAAAGAGTATTTGACGGTGAGTATCGTCACTGAAACCGATCAGGGACTCTTCTGCTTGCATGTCGGCCAGTGTGATTTTTCCAGCGCGCAGATTTTCGTAATCACCGGCGAGAAAAATCTTCGTGTCTTTTTGGGTGCGCACGTGCAAGCGTTCTTCGTCATCAGGTGAGAGTGCATTGATGTAGACGCTCAGCAATACGTCAGAAGCAGGAGGGCTGAAATCGAAGCTGGCAATCTCCTGATCGTGATGACTTCGGATCACAATCGGCCCCAGTGCAAAGCCTGCACCGGCGCTCTCGGGTGCAACTTTGAATATTTCCCTGGACAGTTTTAACAGGCGCGCCTCAACCGGAGCTGTATCACCGTCATAGGATGACGCACGGAGCAGGACGTAGGCGTCGCCAACCAGCAGATGAAACTCGTGCACGAAGGTATCCGGGACTTCGGTGCTCTCGAAATACTGCAGCGTTACACTTTGCGGTGAGATGCGTACTGCCGAAACCAACATGGGCACATCAGATTGCTTATAGTTTTTGATCGCCGCGATTCGGTGCGCACGCTCATTCAATGCGGCATCAAATCGCTCCTGTGTCACTCCCTCTCCCAGCACACGTACTTCAACGGACGAATGATCGGCGCCCAGCCCGTAGTAGAGCTTCACGTCGCCGCCGCCACTCCAGTGGGCCGGCAAATCAATCAAGCCGCGTCCCAATGCCCAGGTGCGCATGTTGCTTGTCATTTCGCTCACGTTACGTTTCTCCTGTTCGCTGGGTTGTTTGAAGGCCGCACAGCCGGTGAGAGAGCCCAGCACCAGGCAGACAAAAAGAATGATCAGCCGACGCATAATGGCCTCTTGGCTTTCGCCGCAATCTTGATGATTGAATAGAGGGTGAAGTGCTGTGTTAGCGGGTTGGCGTAGGACGCCTCATGATCGAACCCAGGCGCCTTGATTTGCTGGCGGACGCCACCGGTGCGCGACTGTTTTATCGGTGCGCTGCCCGAACTGACCGGTACGGTGCCGTCGCCGGAGCCGTCCTGCATCTTGCAATACAGCTCCCAATAGCTGGTCTGCACGGTCTTGACGGGCGCATCGGGATCGCCACGCATGGGCGGGATGGATTGCTCGTGGCCGCCGACATACACTGGGCTGCGGCCATCATCCCTGACCTGATGCATCTCGAGATTGGAAACCGTGAAGCTGTCAGGGCGTGAGCCGTAAGAACCATTGAGGCGAGACCCGCGCTGCATTTTCCAGGTGATGGACTCGAAGCTGGGGTGCTTGTCTTCACTGCCGTAATAGACATAGGTTTGAGGGTGGTAGAAGCCAGCAATATCCTGGTGAAACTCCTTTGCACTTCCGATGTTCTTTGCGAATACTTCCCACGTGATCGAAGCTCCATCCTTCGGCGCCAACCACTCCTCACGCAACAACCCCCACCAGCGGTCACGACGTAAATAGATCTCTTCGTAAGGATCTTTTACGGGCTGGCGCGGCATCGCCGAAAGGCCCCGGTCGTCGACCAGCCTAAGCCAGCCGGGCGTGTAGTCCTGGGTCGGCAGCAATTGCAAGGCACCGGGTGCCTGCGCAAACACCGCAGTGACTTCCTGCCCGCTTGGGCCAATTACCGCACCGGCAATGGGGTCTTCGTCGCTCATGCCAACCTTGCACCGGCGATACGCCACTGGCGCCCCTGTGGCGGGCATTACGCCGTGCACCACTCCGGCGATCTTGGCGCTCATGCCGGGCAGTTGCGCACAGCGCCTTGCTACCAGCCCACCCATGGAGTGCGTGACCAGAATCACCTGCTGACAGTTACGACCGTATTGGTGCATCAGCTCTTCAATGCGCTCGGCCAGCCTGAGCGCCGCCTGCTCGTTGGAATCCAACCAGTTATACCCACACGCATGCACCGGCATCCGATAGTCACCGCGCGCCAACAACTCATCCGAGATAACCGGCGGTAACTGACTGGCCAGGTTGGGCCCCAATCCCGGCATGGCAATGGGGATTTCGGGTTTTAACAGGGTGATATGAGTCGGCCCAGGCTCAACAGCGACGCTATGCAGGTGCTCAGGCCGAATGTCGAATTGCGGCCATTTGTGTGGCAAAAATTCACTGTTCAGGGTGTCTTCCAGCCACAGAAGAAAAGCGTGGTAGCTGGTCTCACTGACCTCGCCCCAGCCGCGTTCCCTGTAGCGTTTGGTCAGAGCCTCGGTTGTGTTTTTACTGTCCAGCCCCGACTGCGCTATGACCGTGCCAGCAGGACGTTTAGGCACTGCGCCTTCGTTATCAACCTCCACCCTGTCCGGGTGCAGCAATTTTTGTCGTATACCGGCCTTTTTGTTGATCCAGTTCATGGCCAACCACATATTCTTGCCCATGAATCCCGCATCAAGCCGCCAGACGGGTACGCCAGCCTCCTCTTGCTGCCCGCCTTCCTCTTCGGCAGGCTTGCTCTTCAAATTCGACCCCATAATCCCCGGCACAAAAATCACCGGCAATATCCCGTCCGGCGGCAATATGCAGTGCACCGGGTCGGTGATATGGCTGGGCGTGAGGGTCCAGGTATGCACGGGATTGCCCCGCGCGTTGTAGTGCATGGGGGCGACACGGGGCGTCGTCGGGCTATCGGTCATGTGGGGTCTCCGTTTTCAAGCCATTCCAATGTCAACCCTTCCAGTGTCATGCCCTGTTGCAGGGTGACGTAGCCTTCGCCATCAGTGCGGCCTTCGAGGCGTGCGCCGTCTTTGCGGATCAAGGCGTAGGCACGGTTGCGCATGGGTCGACCGTTAAAAAAGGGTTGAAAGCGTTCGTTAAACGAGGTGCTGGGCCAGCTATTGAGTTGCGTTGCAGCATTGCTTGGGTCGATGAAGTACTTGTTCGCAGCCTTCACCGTGAAATTGCCGGGCATCCCCATCTCGATATGGCCGCCCTGCATCTTGATGTAGGCCCCGCCGCACAGCAGGGTGATGTGCTTGTCTGCCGCCACCAGTACGTGTTGCTGGCTGGCGCTGATTTCGACGCTTTGATCCGCTTGCACCTGGATGCTGTTGTGCTGGGCCTGTAACAGCAACTGGCCGTTATGGGCGATATGGCGCATGTCGCCACCCAGGGCGAACAGGCCGATTTCGTCGCCCGCAGTGACTACTACTTTTTTACCCGCAGTAAGCTGCTGGTTCTGCTGGGCAACGCTGTCGATATGCTCGCCTGCGCCCATGACGATGCTGCGGGACGTCGCCGCAGCGATACCGGCAGGCCCACTCAACGCGATGATGGGTTGCACGCCATTGCCGGTACCATTGGCCTGATCATTGGCACCATGGCCCAACATATTCACTGCATCGGTCAGGGACTCTTGCGGCTGCAAATCCTGGGTAATTGCTTTGGCATGCTCGGCAGATGATCCCAGCTGTTTCACCAACGTCAGGGCAGCTTGCAACACATCGATCATCTGCTGGCGTTCCAGCTGACCTGCACCGGCCTTCAGTTGCGCTTCGGCGCTCAGCAACAAACCTTTGGCTGCGCGTAGCGCACCGTGACCATCCGTACGCAATTCAAAACCTTCGCCCCTCGGCTGACCTCCGCCGTAGTGCCGCGGATGAGTGAGATACCCCAGGTGCAGGGCGCTGTGTTCGTGATCACTCATCAATGCCGCGCTGATTTGCGCAGGGGTGTCATCAATGCGTAACTCGTTGGCTCGCGCCCCCTTGAATTCACGACTTTTGGTCGTGGCTACAGCACTGAGCTCAGGCAGCTCGTAGGGCGGCAGATTGGTCTCGCGATAGGTCCGGCCCGTAGCGATCGGCTGGTCAGGATCACCATCCAGGAAGCTGATAATCAGCTCCTGATTCATCCGTGGCACGGCCATGGCACCCCAGGTCGCACCGGCCCAGCCTTGAGCCACACGGATCCAACACGAACTCTGGTCGTTGTTTTTGTCCGAACGATCCCATGGGAACTGCACCTTGACGCGGCCCCATTCATCGCAATAAATCTCTTCCCCTGGCGGGCCGACCACCGTGGCGATCTGCGGGCCGTCGATGCAGGGTTTGTCACGCAGCGGCGCCTTCCAGTCGGACGTCCAACGAATAGCGCTGGCGGTCATTTCATAAGATGTGCCGTGGTCACTGCCGACGGCTTCTTCCTGCAAACTGACGTGCTGTTTGCCTTCGTGGGTGATGGCGATGGTGCGCCAGCGGTCATTGAAGTCCTCGCGGGGATGATCGTTGAGATCGAAGGCCAATCCCGGTTGCAGGCGTTCATCGTCGCCTTCCAGATGGGCCAGTTTGGCGTCGTTGCGCAAGGCCGCCAGACGCGTCTTGGTAAAGGGCTTGCCGGCGATATCGCGCTTGTAGCGGCCGGGGTAGTCGTAGCGTTCGTAATCCTTGTGCTGGTTGTTCAGGTCCTGGTCGCCGGTGGCGGTGTGCTGCTGGTTGTAGCGCGGATGGGTGAAGGTGTAGTCGCGCTGTACCTGGCGGGCGGTGCGCACCTGTTCGGTGTAGTGGAAGCTGTTCAGTGCCGGTTCCATGGAGTCGCCGCCACCCACGGGCTGGTAGATCACCGGACAGTCGGTATGGGTGCCGATGGTGCCCAGCCCGCCAACGCGGTCGGTGAGGACGAGCGTGTGGCCGTCGGCGCGGTGTTCGAAGGCGTAGAGCAGGCCTTCTTCGGCGGCGAGGCGAGCGATGAAGTCGAGGTCGGTTTCACCGGCCTGTACGCAGTATTCGCGGGGATGGTGCTCGAAGCAGATTTCGCTGCGGATGTCGGTGAGCTTTTGTTCGGTGAGCACGCTGGTGATGATGTCGGGAACCGTCTGGCTTTGAAAAATTCGCCAGTTGGAACGCAGATCGAAACGCTTCAAGGTCGGTTCGACCACGGCGGTGTAGCGGGTGCGGCGAAAGCCGGTGTCGCCCTGCTGGAACAGGCTGACCAAGCCGTGGACGTAGCGCACCGGGGTGTTGTTGCGCCAAATGGTAAACAGCGCGGCCAGATCGAGCACCCGATTGAAGTCGATGGCGGCATCGAAACTGGCCAGCTCCAGGGTGAGCTTGAAAGGCTCGGACAACCCCTCTTCGAGCGTGAATGAAACCACCTCGAAAGCGTCGTTTTTCAAGGGGACAAAGGTGTAACGCAGGTCGCTTTGGCGGGGCATGTGACTAATCCTTACCTTCACTGATAACAGCTGCCACTTTCTGATACAGCTCCGGCTCCCAGCCCCGCGCCGTGGTGTCGCGCATCAGCCGCGCAACGTTGGCGTACAGGTCATCCGCCAGCCACGACAGGCCGCGCGAAGCCAGCAAGTCGGCGGCAATCACCGTGGCGTAGCTGCGCTGGCGCGGGGCGTCTTGGCTGGCGTGCAGTTCCTGCAGGCGCAGCAGCACCACTTCCACGCCTTCGGTGGCGAGTCGGCTGGCCAGTTCGTCGCGCAGGCCGGCGTACTCCTGAACCGGGCTGCCGTTGGTTTGCGCCTGATCGGCGCCGGTGATCCAGGCCTGAGTTTGCGCGTCCACGAACGGCGTGCCGTCGCTGAAGCACAACTCCAGCAAGGCCGGCAAACGGCAGACAAACCGCTCGCAGGTCTGGCGGATGGCGCCGGCTGCCTCCTCCATCGCCAGACGCGAGGCGACCTGAGCGGCCAGGTAGCTGCCGCGTAGCCAATACGGCGAGGCGCAGACGCTTTTTTCAATACGCAGCAGCAGGTTCGGCTCGATGGCGTTGTGGTTCAGCGCGTCCTGGTAGCCGTCGACGATATCCCTGGGCACAGCGGTCAATTCGGTGCGACGGTCGCGGGTGATGGAAGGCGCGGTGCGCAGATGTGACCACAGGCCGAAGCGTCGCAATTGGTAGCCGGTGGGGTCATAGGGGTCTTGCTGATTGATCTGCTCGGCCATGTTCAACACGGCGCGACGTTGTTCGCGCGCGTTGCCCGGGGCTTGTGATTTGGGGCTGTTGAAAAACGCCGCGTCTAGAGCACCGCTGACGGTGGGCGCACGGACCGGCGCGCTCGTCACCACCGGCTCGCTGTATTGGTCCAACTGCCGTTGCAACGTGTCCAGCGCTGCGGCGTCGAGCTTGGCGCTGTCGACGCACTGTTTCAGGTGAGCCAGCGCCCTTTGCGCCGCAGCTTGATAGGCCGGTTCAAAACTGCTGCGCGCCAGGGTCGGCAGTGCCTGCCCCAGGTCCTCGAGCAGCCGCTGCACCTGCTTGCGCTTGTTCAGGTAGCCGGTCGGTCCGGGCTTGGGGTAGGCATTGTCCCAATAGTGATCAACCATGCCGGCGACCAGCCCCAGGGCATCGGACCAGCGCACCCACTGGCGGGTACGCAGCCAGGCTACTTGCAAGTGGCCCACGATGCGCCAGTGCTTGCACTGGGTCGTCAGGTAGTCGCGGGAGGCTTCATCGATGTAGGGCCAGTCGATATCGCCCTCGCGCAAGCCGCCCAGCTTGACCATCTCCTGGTCAATGGACTGGTAGGTCTCGTCCTCAACATCGAAATGCCCGGCAGGCTGATCGGCGCCGATTGGAATCAGCAGCCGCTCGACGATATCGACCGGAACGTCGATTACCAACGACATGCCTGACGCTCCTGCTCGATCAGTTCGCCCAGCCCTTCGGCATCGAATACCAGGCCGTGCAGCCGCGAATAGTCGCTCTCCAATCTCAAACGCTGGCCACCGCCCATGTTGCGCAACAGGGAAATAGCCTGCAGCCCGCGCCCGGCATCGACTACCAGGCCGGCATCGTCCAGCACCTGCCACTGATAGGCTGCCGACACAGGACGTTCGTCGTTGAACAGCTGAATGCGAATTTTGTTGGGCTTGGCCGGCTCATCCAATACCAGCTGCAGCCGCGAGATTTTCGACTCGCAGCTGATGGCCAAATAAGGACGGGGCGGCAGTGCGCCCAAGGCCGGGGCCGAGATTACCAGTCGTGGTGACTGATCGTTCTCCGGCGCCGGAAACGATGACAACAGGAAGCGCTGGTCCTCGGGCGCACGCTTGGCCTCATTGCGCTGCACCAAATCAACGATTGGCAGCACCCGGCCCTGCGCCCGTGGCGACGCGGGCGGATGATGAATGGGCGTGCCGGCGGCCAGGTCGAAGCACTCCAGGCGCTTGAGAGGCGACACAATCGCCGGGCAGTCTTGCCCCATGGGCATTGCCTGCACTTGCAGGGCAACCAGTGCCGTACATATGCCCCCGATCCAACGCCAACGTTGCCTTCCTTCGCGCATCAACGCCTCCCGGCTTTTATTTAAATTCAACCTTTACTATTGCAATGAAAACCAATCATCGAAAACAGCAACTTAGCGTGAACTTATAAATAACCATCAGGCAAGCCAGAGGCCTCATTTTTCTGCAAAACCCTCAAATATCAGACGCACCCCTCAGATAACAAAACCAATCAGCGTATGAATTTTCCTCATAGCAACAAACACTTTAAACATGGAATTTTCTTACATCCAAGGACCACGAAACGAATCGACTTTGTCTGACATGACTTTTTATGAGACATCGGATTTTAATAGCACCACCTTAAAAAAAGGACTTTTCCCATGGCAAACAACCAAAGTTCTGTCGCACCCAAAGAACGCATCAACATCAAATACGTACCCGCCACAGGCGACCAACAAGCTGAAGTCGAGTTACCGCTGAAGTTATTGATCACGGGCGACTTCAAAGGCCACGGTGAACTAAGCGCCATTGAAGACAGACCTTCCATTCGAATAGACAAAGACACCTTCAATGAAGTCCTGACCAAAGCCGAAGTTGCCTTGGGCATGGCGGTTCCGTCGGTATTGAACAACGATCAGGACTCCGACTTGAATGTGCAGCTCCAATTCAAAAACATTAATGACTTCGGCCCTGACGCCATCGCTCGACAAGTACCCGAACTGAACAAGTTGCTGGAGTTACGCGAAGCCCTGGTCGCGCTCAAAGGCCCGATGGGCAATGTCCCGGCCTTTCGCAAACACCTGCAAAACCTGCTGACCGATGAGACCGCTCGCCAGCGCTTGGCCAGTGAACTGAACCTGGTGCTTGACGCGCCGAACAACTGATCTCTTTTATATCCATATGGAGTCGCCCTCATGCCCAGGGAAAGTGCCGCCGCCCAAGTGCTGGTCATTGATGAACAGCCGTCCTTGCTCGATCAACTGTTGGCCAACACCACCATTCGCCCGTCTCAGGAAGGCTACGCCGTCGCCCGCCAAGGTGTGGCTGCGTTCATCAGCGAAATCCTGCAAAGCGGCGATCACCAGCAGCCGGTCAACAAGCACCGCGTCGACCAGATGATTGCCGAAATCGACCGCGCTTTGGGTAAGCAGATGGACGTGATCCTGCATCAGCCGCAGTTCCAGCAACTGGAATCGGCCTGGCGCGGGCTGAAGCTGCTGGTGGATCGCACTGACTTTCGCGAGAACATCAAGCTGGAAATGCTGCACGTCACCAAAGAGGAGCTGCTGGACGACTTCGACAATGCCGGCGACATCACCCGCAGCGGCTTGTACAAGCACGTCTACACCGCCGGCTATGGCCAGTTCGGTGGTGAGCCGGTGGGCGCCATTGTCGGCAACTACACCTTTGGTCCCAGCTCGCCGGACATCAAGTTGCTCAGCTATGTAGCCTCCATCGGCGCCATGTCCCATGCACCGTTTGTGTCGGCTGCGGGCCCCGAGTTGTTCAATCTGGAAGGCTTCCAGGGTCTGCCCGACCTCAAGGAAATCAGCGATATCTTCGACGGTCCCCGCCACACGAAATGGCGCGGCTTGCGCGAATCCGAAGACGCCCGCCACCTTGCACTGACCCTGCCGCGCTTTTTGCTGCGCACGCCCTATAGCACCGAAGACAATTCGGCCCGCAGCTTCGGCTACGACGAAGCCGTCGACGGCAACCACGACAATTACCTGTGGGGCAATACTGCATTCCTGATGGCTTCGCGTATCACCGACAGCTTCGCCCGCTACCGCTGGTGCCCGAACATCATCGGCCCGCAATCCGGCGGCGCGGTGGATGACCTGCCGGTGCACCTGTATGAATCCCTGGGCCAATTGCAGGCCAAGATTCCGACCGAAGTGCTGATCTCCGACCGCAAGGAATTCGAGCTGGCCGAAGCCGGTTTTATCCCGCTGACCATGCGCAAGGACAGCGACAACGCCGCGTTCTTCTCCGCCAACTCGGTACAAAAACCGAAGAACTTCCCCAAGACCCGCGAAGGCCAGGAAGCCCAGACCAACTACAAGCTCGGCACCCAGTTGCCGTACCTGTTTATCGTCAATCGCCTGGCCCACTACATCAAGGTGCTGCAACGCGAACAGATCGGCAGTTGGAAGGAACGCCAGGACCTGGAGCGCGAGCTGAACGACTGGCTCAAGCAGTACATCGCCGACCAGGAAAACCCTTCTTCCGACGTGCGCAGCCGTCGCCCCTTGCGCGCCGCAAAAGTCGTGGTGCAGGACGTGGAAGGCAATCCAGGCTGGTACCAGGTGTCGTTGGCCGTGCGCCCGCACTTCAAGTACATGGGCGCCAACTTCGAGATCTCACTGGTCGGTCGGCTGGACACCCAGTAAATGGGCGCCAGCCTGTTCGAACGCCTGGAACCCGACGCACCGCGCTACCGCCCCGGCAGCGCGGATGAACAGGCGCGCCAGCGGGTCGAGGCGATCAAACGCCACTTGGAACAGGTGCTCAACTCACGCCAGGGCTGCTCGCAAAGCAGCCCTGAACTGGGCCTGCGCGATTTCAACGGCGTCACCCAGACCAGCAGCGATCTGGTGGTGGCCATCAGCGCCGATATCCGGCGTTCGGTGGAAGCCTTTGAACCGCGTATCAAGGTCACGGGCGTGCGCTTTCAGCCCGACCCGGACCTGCCGCTGGAGCTGAACTTTCGCCTGGATTGTCAGGTGCGGGTCAACCACAAGGAAGAACAGGTGCAGATCGAGGTGGCCATGCACGGCCGCGACGGCTACACCCGCGTGCGATGAGGATGCAATGGACTTGAAACAACGCTTTGCCGAGGAGTTGCGCTACCTGCGCGAACTCGGTCGCGAGTTTGCCGAGGATAACCCGCAGCTGGCGCAATTTCTCGGCGATCAGGCCGGCGACCCGGACGTGGAACGGTTGCTGGAAGGCTTTGCCTTCCTCACCGCCAAGCTGGGCATGAAGATCGACGACGATTTGCCGGAGCTGACCCACCCGCTACTGCAGATGCTTTGGCCCAATTACCTGCGGCCGTTGCCCAGCGCAACCATCATCCGCTTCGCGCCACTGCCCAATGCGATCAGTCAACGCAAAGTGATTCCCAAAGGGACGCGGTTGTTTGCCAACCCCGTGGACGGCGTCTCCTGCGAGTTTCGTACCTGCACCGACGTCAACCTGTACCCGTTGGCATTGCACGAAGTCAGCGATGCCCACAGCCGCGAAGCCTCGACACTGCGCATCGACCTCAACGTGTTGACCCAACAACCGCTCGACAGCCTTGAATGCGACCAGTTGGACTTTCACTTGGGCGGCGACAATGCCACCGCTCTGACGTTGTATCTGTGGCTGGCCCATTACCTCAAAAGCGTCACGTTGTACGTCAACAACACGCCTTATCGCCTGAACTCCGACGAGCTGGGCTTTCCAGGCTTCACTCCCGAAGAGGCATTGCTGCCCTACCCGCGCAACGTGTTCGATGGCTACCGTATCCTGCAGGAATACTTTGTGTTCCCGCAGCGGTTCCACTTTTTCAGCCTGACCCGACTTGCCAAGGTCTGGCCGGCCGTCAGCACTGGGCAGATTCGCTTCGAGTTTCAGTTCTCCCGGCCGATGCCGGTCAATACGCATTTGCGTACATCGGACCTTCACCTGTTCTGTGCGCCGGCGGTCAATCTGTTTCGCCACGATGCCGAGCCCATCATGCTGGATGGACGCAGCCAGGAACGCCGTATCAGCCCCACGGGCAACCGCCATGATGCTTATGAAATTTTCAGTGTCGACCACGTGGCCGGCTGGGACGCCGCCGACAAGGAGCGCAAGGGTGATCCATTGCGGCGCTTCACCCCATTCGAGTCGTTCCAGCATGAGATTGAGCACGCGCGGGGCCGCACGGCACTGTATTTCCGCACGCATATCGAAGAGTCCCACGGGCGCGAGGGCTTGCGTCATCGCATCGCTTTCGTGCGCGGCGATGAAAGCCTGTACATCGGCGAGCATGAAGCAGCGTCCATCGAGCTGACCTGCACCAACCGCGACCTGCCGCCGTTGTTGGGCGTGGGTGATGTGTCGCTGTCCACCGAGGCCACCCCGTCGTTTGCCACCTACACCAACCTGATCGCGCCGACTCGAAGCTACCGGCCGGTGCTGGATGCCAGCCTGCACTGGACGCTGATTTCCAACCTGTCGCTGAACTACCTGTCGTTGCTGTCGGCCGAGCCGCTCAAGGCGGTCATCCGCGCCTATGACTTTGCCGCCCTGCACGACCTGCAACAGGCCCGCGCCACACGCAAACGCCTCAATGGCATCCACGACGCCGTGACCACCCCCATCGACTGGCTAATGAAGGGCCAGCCGGTACGTGGCGTGCAGACGCGTTTGCAACTGGACCAGAACGCCTTCCTCTGCGAGGGGGAGTTGTACCTGTTCGCCAGTGTGCTTTCGCACTTCTTCGCCCTCTACGCGAGCATTAACTCCTTCCATCGCCTGGAAGTGATCAATACCACTAACAACGAGCGCTACGAATGGCCACTGTTGAGCGGCAGACAACCCGTGATCTAGCCAATGTGCTGCTGGCCGACGCACGGAACTATTCGTTTCACCGTCTGCTGGAGCATCTGCACGCTTTACACGGTGATGACCTTGAGGCGCAGCCCTTGAGTGCGGCGGCGCGCTGTCGAGTACGCCTGCAAAGCCATGCGGGGTTGGGCTTTCCGGCCTCCGACGTGGTCGAGGCGGCACGCATTGAGGAGGACCGCGAAGACGTGCGCTATCGCTTGCAGACCCGCTTCCTTGGCCTGCACGGCACCGACTCGCCACTGCCCGGCTATTACCTTGATCGCCTGGCCTACGAGCAAGCCCAGGAACGTGGGATTCGCCCGGCGTTCATGGATTTTTTCAACCATCGCCTGCTGACCCTGCTGCACACCAGCTGGCGCAAGTACCGCTACTACATCCGCTTTCAGGCCGAGGCCAGCGACCGCTTTTCGCGCTACGTCTTCTCCATGGTCGGGCTGAACGACAACGACCTGCGCGGTGCGACACCGCTGCCGTGGGGTCGCCTGCTGAGCTTTGCCGGGTTGATTGCCAACCGCAGCCGCTCGCCGTCAGTGGTATCCGGCATTGTCGAGCATTGCTTCGATTTGTACGGCGTATACATCCGTGAATTCGAGGTGCGTTCGGTGAACTTACCGCAGCGCCAGCGCCTGGCGTTGGGCAAGGCCAACGGCACCCTGGGCAGCAACTTTGTGGTGGGTGACCGCAGCAAGACCCGCGCCAGCAAATTCACCTTAGTGATTCCCAACTTGACCCAGGCACGCTTTCGGCAGTTTTTGCCCAGCGGCGATCAGTTCGCGCGACTGCGTCAGTTGATGGATTTTCTGCTGCGCGATGCCACCGCCTACGACCTGGAACTGGGGCTGCGCGAAGAAGATGTACCGCCGTTCAACCTGCAACGCGCCAGCGGTACCCACCTGGGCTGGACCAGCTTTATCGAAGATCAGGAACAACGTCATCCCGCCGTGGTGCGGATTCGGGGGCGTGCATGAAGCTGACCCTGGTTATCAACAATCCTGCGCAGTTGTTGCACGGGTATTTGCCTCTTCACCGGTTTGGCCCACAGGGCGGCAGCATCGGCAGTGCCGCAGTGGACTGGCGCCTGGAGGATCGCCACAACAGCGTACGCCCCAACCACTGCGACATCCGCGTCGTCGAAGGGCGCTTCTGCGTGATCGACCGCAGCGGTAGAACCTACGTCAACGGTCACGACCTGCCGCTTGAGCGCCATGTTGCGATAAGCCTCAACGACGGTGATCGGTTACAGATTGGTGCCTATCAGGTCGCGGTGCAGTTGGGCGAACACGCCCCCGGACAGCCTTCGCTCGATGAGCTTCTCGGCGACCATCCTCAGGGCATGCACATGTGGCACCAGGAAGACCTGTCGAGTCGGGCACCGGCGGATAGGCGACCTGGCACTTGCCCGGAGTTCGAGCGTCTTTGCCAGCCCGTGGATTTGACGGAGCAAGGCGATCCGCTGCGAGCACTGGAAGCAGCACCACCTTCAAAAAAGCAGCCGCCTGAAGTTCGCTCAATCGTTCCAAAACGTCCCAGCACTCTGTTCAGCAACCTGCGCCTGGGCACCCTGTTGCTGGCCTGCCTGACCCACGGCGGCTGCACAATGCTCGGCAAGATCGGCCAGGTGATCTGGACGCCCTCCATCCCGGTCGGCGGCCCCGACGATCAGCCCAGCCGCTACTCCCTGAGCCTGTACGCCAGCGACAACGTCAATCCGCGCCTGATCAGCACCGGCACGGCACTGGATGAAGACGCGAGCCGCTCGCCCTACACCCTCAACGTGCAGGCAACCAGCCCGCAAGCCCTGACGGACAAAGTACAAACCCTGCTCAGTCACCTTTACGAAAGCGTTCCGGCCCAGTCGTCATTGAGCGAGGCACCAGCCCCCGTCGTGCCGATGTCGCCCATCGAAGACGCGCTGCTGGGCGACTACGACGCTCAGGGCGTGAGCCTGACCACGCCCTGGGGCAACCCGGCGCTGGACCTCGTCGCCACGCCCATCGCCTTTAAAGTCTTGCAGCTGACCGACGACTCGCTGCTGGTCAACGCCAGCCCGCAAGCCATGGCCGACGACTTGAAAAAGACCTTGGGCAGCACCTACATCCGCGCCGACGACTACCTGCTCAACCCCGGCCAATTCAAGTTCATCGACCTGCGCGCCCTGGATGAAGACACCCGTTTTATCGCGGTGATCGCCAACTACCACAGCACTGATGTCGGCCAGTGGAAACAACGCCTGCGCGTCGAGCCCAGGGGCCGCCAGTACGCCGTGCTGGTGCAGTTGGATACCGCCCAGGTCAGCCTCAAAGGAGAAACCCGATGATGCCTTTTTCAGCCGCCTTTGCCTCGAGTAACCCCTGATGAGTTCACGCAACCCCGTCATCTGGCATGAAGGTTTGTTCGTCAAACCCCAGCATTTCCAGCAACAGGCCCGCGCCGCCGAAGCCGTCTTGCACCAGCGCCTGCACAGCCTCAACGACGCCCTTTACGGCTTCAGCGAACTGGCGTTGAACGACGAATACCTGAGCTTCGGCAAAATCGCCATTATCCGGGCACGCGGGATCATGCCCGACGGCAGCATCTTCGACATTCCCCACGACCTGCCACCGCCCTCCCCGCTGGAGATCGCTGACAGCGGCGCGGTCGGCCAGATCGTCTATTTGGCCCTGCCATTGCGTTCCAACGGTGCCCTCGAGGTGCGCTGGCCCGACCAGTACGGCAACAGCCGCTACATCGCCCGCCGCGAGGAAATCCGCGACACCCACAGCGATGACGGCGATCAGATCGGTATGGACCTGGCCGTACCCAACCTGCAACTGATGCTCGAACGCAGCGACCGCAGCGCCTTCACCGGCATTGCCCTGGGCAGGATCAAAGACAAACGCCCGGACGGCAGCCTGGTGATGGACGAGCATTTCTATCCCACCAGCCTGTCCCTGCAAGCGGTGCCAGCCTTGCACCGCTACCTGGGTGAAGTCGCCGGGCTGATGCGTGAGCGCGCCAAAAACCTGGCCCAGCGAATTGGCTCACCGGGGCAGTCGGGGGTGGCTGACGTCACCGACTTCAACCTGCTGCAAACCCTCAACCGCTTGTTCCCGTTGTTCCAGCACCTGGCCCGGCAACGTCAGGTCCACCCGGAGCGGTTGTACATCGCACTCGCCCAGGCCTGCGGTGAACTGGTGACCTTTACCGACGAAGGCCACCTGCCCCAGGAATACCCGGCCTACCAGCACGACAACCTGCGTGAATCGTTCCAGATGCTGGAACACACACTGCGCCGTGCCCTGGGCACCGTGCTGCAACCACGCGCGGTGTCGCTGCCGATCGTCGATCAGCAGTACGGCGTGCGCAGCGCCGCATTGAACGACAAGCGTCTGCTGGACAACGCCGAATTCATTCTGGCCGTGCGCGCCGAACTGCCCGCCGAGACCCTGCGTCAGCAACTGCCCAGGCAGATCAAGATCACCTCCACCGAAGGCCTTGAACAACTGGTCAGCCTGCAACTGCCGGGCATTCCACTGCGGCCGCTGCCTGTGGCGCCGCGGCACCTGCCGTTCCATGCCGGCTTCAGCTACTTCGAACTCGACCGCCATCACCCTGCCTGGCAAAGCCTGAGCAGCGGCAGCGGGTTCGGTTTCCATATTGCCGGTGAATTCCCGGAGCTGGAGTTGCAGTTCTGGGCGATCAGGAGTGAAAGAGATGAATAAAGCAACGCCCCCCGAAACCCCGCCACCTGCGGACAACAATCAGCTCTTGAGTTATTTGCAACAGGCGACCGCCAGCGAAGAACCGGACCCCGTTGAGCAGCAGGCCAAGCCAAAGCCGCCGGTGCTGCTCGCCGACCCTGAATTCGATTTGCGCGGTGTGGCCTGGAATCCGCTGTGCGATGCCGCCACGCCACTGATCGGCCTGGTCATCCGTCTGCGCCGACTGGACCACCACGATGACGTACCTGTGCTGTACCAAAGCGTCAGCAACCAGATCACCACGATCATGGAAGAAGTCAGCCAGCTCGACTATGACGCCGGCATGCTCAAGGCCTACTCCTACAGCCTGTGCCTGTTGATTGACGAAGTGGTCATGCGCACCACCTGGGGCCGGCTTTCCAGTTGGAGCGCACGCTCGTTGCTCAGCCAGTTCCACGGGGAAACCCAGGGCGGCGAAAAATTCTTCACCGTCATGAACAACATGATCCCCGAAGCGGCCCGGTATCAGCATGTGCTGGAGTTCATGTACCAGTACCTGATCTCCGGCCTCAAGGGCAAATACGGCGCCCATATCAAGGGCGATGACGAAATACAGAAGATCATCGACCAACTGCACGGCCTGTTGCGCCCCTTGCGCGGCGAGACGCCCAAGCGCCTGACCGACCCGCTGAAAAACGTCGCGCCGCGCAACTACCGGATCAAACGCGCCTTGCCATTGTGGACGCCCTGGGCCATGGCCGCCGTCGTGCTGACGGTCGCCTACACAATCTACTCAATCCGCCTGAACACCATCACCCAGCAGGTGCTGGTGTCGCTGGAGCGAGTGCTTCACCTGTAACCGATTTTCAGCGTGCTCATCCCGAGCGCCTGCGAAGCCATGGCCTCTTGGGCCAAACCCCACGACCTCAGGGTCGTTAAATCATCGCGACAAGGAGCTTGTCATGCCAACACCCGCGTACATCAGCATCCACGGCAAAAACCAGGGCCATATCACCAAGGGTGCCTTCACCGCCGACTCGGTGGGCAACGTTTATGTGGAAGGCCACGAAGACGAAATCCTCGCCCAGGAAATCGACCATCAGATTGGTGCCCCAACCGACCCGCAAAGCGGCCAACCCACCGGACAGCGCGTGCATAAACCGCTGATCTTCACCAGTGCGCTGAACAAAGCTTCTCCACTGCTTTATCAGGCCCTGGCCACCGGCGAAATGCTGCCGACCGTTGAGGTCAAGTGGTTCCGTACCTCCACCGATGGCAAACAGGAACACTTTTTCACCACCAAACTGGAAGAGGCCACCGTCGTCGACATCCACACCGTATTGCCTCACGCCCAGGACAGCGACAACTCCAACTACACCCAATTGATCAAGACCAGCCTGTCTTACCGCAAGGTCAGTTGGAGTCATGTTGTGGCCGGCACTGAAGCTTCGGACGACTGGCGCAAACCCGCTGCAGCGGGTTAAGCGCGCCCATTGGACCGCTGCGGTACGCGCAGCGGCAGGACCTTCACTGACTCAACCAATATTAAGGAGGCTCTATGCCTGCCGTCGTTCTGGTCGGTCACGACCATGATTGCCCGATGTGTGGCCCCACCACGGTTAAAAGCGGTACGCGCAACGTCACCGTCAACGGCCGCGCCGTCGCCCTTGTCGGCGACGCCCTGGGTTGCGGTGCCGTGATTACCAGTGGCTCGCCCTCGATGACCGTCAATGGACAGCCAGTAGCCCGTGTCGGCGATACCACCGATCACGATGGAGAACTGGAAAACGGTGATATCAGCTGGTTGATCGACTGACATTCACACTCTCGACCTGGAGGCCCCATGCCCCGCCAAAGCGACCTGCGTTTCACCTTTGAACCCTTGAAAGGCGACGCCTTCGACGTGGTCTCGTTCACCCTTGAAGAAGGACTGTCCCGGCCGTTCAAACTGGAACTGGAACTGGCCAGCCACAACGCTGCCATCGACTTCAATCGCGTGCTCGATCTGGCGGGGCTCTTTACCCTATGGCGTGGCGACACCCCGGTGCGCTACGTCCACGGGTTGGTCAGTCTGTTCCAACAAGGTGACACCGGCTTTCGCCGCACCCGCTACACCGCCGTGGTCGAACCGGCCTTAAAGCGTTTCGATCTGCGCTCCAACTGGCGCATTTTCCAGAGCCAGACCGTGCCTGACATCATCACCAGCATGCTGGCCGAGCAGAAACTGACCGACATCCGCAGCGAAATCTGCTTCGAGCACCAACCCCGCGAATACTGCGTACAGGCCGGCGAAACCGACCTCGATTTCATCGCCCGCCTCGCTGCCGAAGAAGGCCTGCTCTATACCTTCGAACACCGCGCCGACGGCCACACGCTCGTCCTCACCGACCGCGTCGGCGGTTTGGGCACCATCGGTACCCACACCGATTGTCAGGTGATCTACCAGCCCATGGGGGGCGGCGACGCCACGGAACCGGCACTGACCCGCTTCCATTACACCGAACAGGTGCGCACCGCCCGCCAGGTACAGCGCGACTACACCTTCACCCACCCGCGCTACAACCAGCAGCACACCGCCACCGGCGACCAGGACCTGAACAACCAGCACAAGGACTACGAACGCTACGACTACCCCGGCCGCTACAAACGCGACATCGCCGGCAAGCCCTTTACCAAGACCCGCCTGACCGCGCTGCGCAACGACGCCAAGCTTGCGCATGTGGCCGGTGACGATGCGCGACTGCAACCGGGGTTGGCGTTCGACCTCAACGAGCATCCCCGCGAGGATTTCAATGATCGCTGGCGCACCATTGCTGTTACCCACGAAGGCAAACAGCACAGCAGCCTGGAGGAGGAAGCATTCGGCAGCGACAGCGGCACTTCCTACGAAATGAAGGCCAGCGCGATCCACTGGATGTCCGACTGGAAAGCGCCGCTGTGCGACAAACCCTGCATCGACGGCCCGCAGATCGCCACCGTAGTCGGCCCGCCAGGGGAAGAGATCTATTGCGATGAATGGGGCCGGGTCAAGGTGCAGTCCCCGTGGGACCGCTCGGACAAAAACAACGACCAGAGTTCGTGCTGGATCCGTGTGGCTCAGGGCTGGGCCGGGGCGACCTGGGGTGCCATGGCCATTCCTCGCGTTGGTCAGGAGCTGGTGATCAGCTACCTAAGCGGCGATCCTGACCAGCCGATCGCCACGGGCCGCACCTACCGCGAGACCAACCTGCCGCCATATGAGCTGCCCAAGCACAAGACGCGGATGACCATCAAGAGCCGTACGCATAAGGGCGAAGGCTTCAATGAGCTGCGTTTTGAGGATGAGCTGGGGCAGGAAGAGGTGTACATCCACGCTGAAAAGGACAAGAACGTCCATATCAAACATGACAACACAACCTTTGTGGGTAATAACCGCAAAGAGGAAGTAGGCAATGATGATCAGATCACAATCGGGAACGACCAGTCCCACGAGATCGGTCGAGACCACACGCTCTCCACCGGACGTGACCATGAGGCAACTATCGGCCGGGATAGCAGTGTGCGGGTCGGCAATAATCGCTACGACACCACCACGGCCAACCACCAAAGCGAAGTGGGCGGTCACAGCCGGCAAACGATCTCGGGGCAACATCGTCTAACTGCCGGCCAGGGCATGCACCACACCACCACGGTCTATCAACTGCAAGCCAGCGAGCGTGTGGTCTTTCAAAGTCCCGGCGGCAGCCTCACGCTGGATGCCCAAGGCATCCACCTCAATGGCGTAGCGATAACCCTACGTGGTCCGGTGAGCTCTACGGCCCCAGGCAATGGCCAAGCCTTGGCGCTGCAGTTGCAACCTGAATCAGGTCAGAGCTGTGTGGAGAAAAGCCGATGACCCCGGCTAGCGTCCAAGCGTTCGTGACCGAACAGCATGCACCCGATGCAACGCTGTACGTGTTACTCGACCTCTTGGCCGACTGCGCCGCAGATGATCCGTTACATATAGAGGCATTGCGTCAAACGCTTGGCAATGACGCCGTCACGCCTCTGCATCGGCCCGATCTAATCCATACGCCGTCGGCCTGCCCAGTGCTGGTGGCCCTCGCCACGCCGGGGACCTCACCGTCGCAAGAACTATTGGCGCTATCCGCCTTACGCGCCCATGAGGATCTGGACCGTTACAAACGTTACATGTGCGGCTGGCTCAGTAGCAGCGCTCCATCCCGAGACCTAAGTGCCCACATCGTGTCGCTCGGACAACTTCCCGTGGAGCAGGGCCGAGCGTTTTTTCCGGTCCATGAGCCCCTTCGCCTGGAGTTGCTGGCTGGCACCTTCCGGAGCAATGAGGGGCCTTGGTGGCCGATCCGTCACTGGCTGGTGCCCACCAGCAGCGGTACCGGCAGCGTTTTGGTGGGCAAACCCGAACATCGCACCGCCATGAGTCCCTGCGCGGCGGCCGTGCAGTTGGACGCCCTCATGGTGTCCTCCTTGCTAAGCAGTTGGCGACGCGCCCTGAGCTTGCCGCTGGTGTATGCCCCGGCCCGCTGGAGCGGCCGTACTGCACTCCCGCCCCAAGCGGCTGCACAGGCCTATATTCAGATCCAGCAAGCCCGCCAGCTTGGGCTCAGCCACCAGGACGACATCCTGACATTAGCCTTGCATCGCCTGATGCTGCATCCGCACCTGCACCAGCACACCGGCGTTCGCGCCTTGATTGAGCAAGCGGTCCAAGGGCAAGCGCCGCTTAGCCAATTGCTGGCCCCCTACAACGACAACGCCTGGCAGCGGGCCGTGTCGGATCTGACCCATGCCGGAGCACTTCAATGACCTTGGGCACTCAACTGAGCATCGCCATAGCCGAAACCGCCGTTTCAAACGATCAATGCAAGGCCTGTCAACGTAAAGGGCTGCCCATCCTGCCATTGCGCCACGCGCTGGTGCCGCGCTCACCGAATGAGCCGGTGCGGCCGGATACCGTGCACATTGGTACGCGCCTGGGCTTACGCACGTTGCGCGCCGGTTACCTGTATGTATTGCTGGATCGCAATATCTGGCAGGCCTATCAGGTCAGCCCGGATGGTTACCTGCGTCAATTCAACCCCTACGCACCTGCCCCTGCCAACGAAACCCCGCTGTCCGATGCTTGCGTCGCGGCCAATCACGACTGCCCCGCATCGTTCCTCAACATCGACACCAGCAAACACACCCAAGCGTGGCTGGCCTTTGCCAATGACCCGTGGCCTGCCAGCGTGCTGGATGCCTACAAGGCCGGTCATGCTTCAGAGCGGTTCCACAAGCTCGACCTTGCCAGTGCACGCGACAACCCCGCCAGTGTTGGCCTGGCCATGACGGATGAAAACCTGCAGGTGGACAAGCAGGTCTACGAATACCAGCGGCACCCGGCGCCCCCATTGTCGCAGCAAGAATCAACGCCAGGATTCGACAGCGTGCATGGTTTCCATAGCCGGGCCCATCGCCTGAGCGCACTGAAGGGCTTCCTGCGCAACGCCATCCCACAGCATCAGCTCCAACAAGGCGTCCTTGCGTTTGTACTGGATGACATTATCGGCCTGGTGCAGGAGCTCAACGACACCCGCAACCGCTGGATCCAGCAGCGACAGACCTGGATGAACGACCCGGACCGGGCTTATCAGTACCAGACCTCTCAGTTACTGCTGGCCATTCGCGAAGTCCACCGTGAGCGGGCAGAAGACCAGACGCTCCTACCGGCCTCCGTCGAGCCCATGACCGGCGATGGCCCACCGGTATTTTCCAGCCCTGAGGCGCAACGCGAGCGGATCGTCCAGAAGCGCACCCTCGCCGCCAACCAGAACCTGGAGGAACGCTACGATGAACAAAGCCGTGCCCTGTTTCACCAACGCTATGAGCAAGAATGGGCGAACTATCAGCGTTACATCGACCAAAGCGCGCACACCTACGCGGCAGCGTGTCGCTCCAGCCGGTTTGTTTGTGTCGAGCAAAATGACTACGACGGCGATGATCGCCCATCAGGACGGGCCTACAGCCAGGCCATGGCGCTGTGCCTGGAAGGTGGTATCAGTGAAGCGCCCGCGACTCAAGATGACGGCCATACCGCCTCCCTGTGGAGTGAATGGCTGAACGACCCACAGAGCCCCATCTACCGTGCCCTTCTCTTGCGCGACAAACGCTTGCTGGCCGACCTGCTGCCCAGTTTCAAGGCGACAGGCGACAGCGACTGGAACGACAGCGAAAAGCTCTACTCCGCCATTACCAAGCTCATCGCCAACGACGACTTCAGGCAGCATGTCCGCCCCCGTGTACAGCACGCCATGGCGCAGCTTCTCGGCGCCCTCAACGCCGCTGCCGCCCGCTTGCAACCATCGCTCGGCCCTGGCGTGGGGCGGGCGGTTTCGCGTCTCAACAGTGCCAGCCAGCTGCTCTACAACGGTATTCATCTGACCGAACTCAAGGTGAAGATGAAGCTAGGTGAATACTACGCCCTGCAATGCGAGCACCTGCGCAACCTGCAACGCAAGGCCGCTGATGCCATCGACCGCACTTGGGAAGGCCTCAAGGATGAGTTGGGCAAAACCGACGATGAGGCCCGCAAGGTGCGCAAACAGGTGCGCCCATTGATTCAGGGCGGCCTGCTCAGCCTGGCGGTGCTGGACCCCAAAATAGCCAACCTCAGCGTGACCCTCAGCGTCTGGGTGGAAGGCCAGGTCACCCAACTGCAGGGCAGCCTGATGCGCCAGGCCAACCTCGGCGTGGATCAGTTAGGTAAAGGTGCCCACGCTGCGCTAGTCGAAATCGCAGCCGGGGTTGGCACCCTGGACCCGCAGGCGCGCAAGGTGTTGCAAGGCATCAAGGTGTACTCGCACCTCGCGGCTGAATGGGTTCGCACTGGCTTTACCGGGCTGCGTGGCGCGGTCGGCAGTAGCGAGTTCTTGATGGCGATGGGCGGGATGTACCTGCTTAGCGACTCGCTGAACAAAAGTCTCAAGGAAGCGGAGAAAGCCATGGGCGAAAAGGCCGTTGAGGCCAGGTTGGCGTTGTATGGCAGTAGTTTGGGGGTGTTGGGTGGAGGGGTGGAAATTATAGGTATTGCACTGGAAAAGGGGGTGGAACGGGTGCAACAGGTCAGCAGCTTGTCTACCCGGGCGATGACTAACGCAACAGCGACTGCACGGATGGGCAACGTATTCGTACGGGCCGGGGGGAGTATTGGTGCTGTGGCGGGGCTGTACGATGCTACGCGAGCGGGGTTTGCTGCTAATCGAACCGCCAAAGCGGGTGATACCTCGGCTGCAGCAGGATATGTCTTCTCTGCCGCTGCTTCAGGTTTCGGAGCTGTCGCAGGTGTTCTAGCCGCAGCATCAGGAAACATGGTTCTGCTGGGGCCGTTGGGTATAGCCATACTGTTCGGACTAGTAGGTTATGCATTTTACAGATGGGCCGAAGACGAAGAGTCAACACGCTTCGACCATTGGGCACGCCGTTGTTATTTCGGAAAACACAACGAAAACCCGCCCATTCATTGGAATAAACCTGAACACGCCGACATCGCCATCGCCGAACTCAATGCCGCGACCATTGGCGTTGAGGCCGGCGTCAACTTCCGCTTGCGAATCGTCGATAGCGGCTCGCATGGCTGGCGCGGCCCCATGGGCAGCGTGGGCGCGCAGGTCCATGAACAGCACCTCGAATATCACCTGGTTCTGCCGTTCTTCGACGCCAACCGGTCGGCCTATCGCTGGTCACTGACGGTTCATCGTCACGGCGACGGCACGGCCAACCAGTACACCGGCGGCGAAGTGTTGGCCGAAGGCGAGTTGAATCCCCCCATCCTGGCAACTGCCGCCAGCGAACGCCGAGCGGCGCTGGCTGTGCCCAAACGCCCGAACAAGCCTGACTACCGGGCCGACAGCACCCTGCCCACGCAGGAAGTTCGCACCGTCTCGTTGGCCGATGCCCGTACCTCGCAGGTCAACGATATCAAAGGCGCGGTCGTACTGTTGCCCGACCGCCGTCGGCACAACATTGAAGCGGCGACCTTGTCGGTAACCTACTGGCCCGATCGCGACATTCACGATGCCTACGCCGAGCTCATCTTGATGGATAGCTTGTAAACCACAGCCTTAGGTGAACTTGGCATGGGCATTTGCCTACTTTTCCCATGGCGACCATCGCTGGCGATCACCAACAGTGTGCCTGCTTATTGGTTGCCTGCTGCCCGCTTGAAACGCCAAAGGTTAAAAGCAGTCCTCAACCCCAACTGGAACTACTCCAATGCTATTCAAAACACCTTTACTCGACAAACCTGCTCCAGGCTGGAAGCGCGATCTTCCGGGGCCAAACGAATCGCCCTCCATTGAACCGTATCCTCCCGTACTATCGAATCCACCCAACCATGTTGATAACGTGTACCTCGAACTGGCGCGTGCCACAGTAAGGACTCGTGGAGTTGGTGTTTGGTTAACTTTTCTTATGTTCTCGCTTGCAATAGTCGCCCTACTTTCTTTGATCGCATACATATTGAAAGAAGGAACCATGCCGCCGCCCATACCCGGTATTGCTTTACTCATGGGTTTTATTGCAGCTCTTTGGGGAGGCGTGTTCATCTGGCGAATGGACGTTGCCCCTCCCCGCGACGAACCCATCCGCTTCAACCGATTCCGACGCAAAGTCTATATATACCGCTTTTACCGCGACGGCCTCAGACCCTTCAGCCGCTCCGCCTGGGGCGTTCGGACCGAAGTCTATGACTGGGATAACCTGCGTGCCGAAGCCTGCAGCGTGTACGGCCCCATGGGCAGTGGCGGCCTCATCGAAACCGTCACCCTCGCCGTGGTGAAACCTGGCACCCANCAGGTAATNGATCGNTTTCATTTCGCCCACGAAATNCAACAAGGCGAAATGTACTGGGCCATGGCCCAACTGTTCATGCAACAAGGCCCGCAAGCCCTGCCCACCTTCCCCCACCCGCCCCGCGATTGGAACAACGAAGACGTGACCTTCAACCTCGCGCGTCGCTTGGCTCCCAAAGTGCGGTGGCCAGCCGAAATAGACCTAGAGTCACGCAGCGCGCCCTGAATAAAAGCCATCACCCGAAGCAGCCTCAATACGACAGGCTGAATATTACAAGCGGCGCTCACTCCGAACTTGGAACAGCTCATCATGGTATTTAAAGCACCTTTACTCGACAAACCTGCTCCTGGCTGGAAGCACGATCTGCCGGGACCAAACGAGTCGCCCTCCAATGAACCGTATCCTCCCGTACTTTCGAATCCGCCCAATCATGTTGACGATGTCTACCTTGAATTGGCACGTACCACAGTAAGGACTCGTGGGGTTGGTGTTTGGATAGCTCCTTTTATATTCCTGATGTCCATGGCTTTTCCGATCAGTTTGATTATGTTTATTGTGACAGAGCAAAGCGCGCGCCCCTTAGTACTGATTTTTTTTGGGCCTATTGGATTTATCACAGGCATATGGCTGGGCGTTTACGCTTGGCGAATGGACGTTGCCCCTCCCCGCGACGAACCCATCCGCTTCAACCGCTTGCGACGCAAAGTCTATGTCTACCGCTTCCACCACGACGGCCTCAGACCCTTCAGCCGCACCGCCTGGGGCGTTCGGACCGAAGTCTATGACTGGGATAACCTGCGTGCCGAAGCCTGCAGCGT